>PHEM01000350.1 GCA_002842935.1 Alphaproteobacteria bacterium HGW-Alphaproteobacteria-13
TGTCCTCGCCGATCTCCAGCGCGAAGTCGCGGGCGAGCAGCGCGGCGAGCGACTGGAAGAACGCCCCCGGCACGGAGCGGATCGTGCCGAGCCGCAGCGTGGGCCTGTCCGCCTCCCCGGCGCGGCCGAACGCGTCGGCGGCGCGAAACCCCCGCTCGAGATCGCGCGCGATGGGCAGGAAACGCCCGCCCGCTTCGGTCAGGCGAATCTGGCGGCGGTTGCGGATGAACAGCGGCGCCCCCGCCAGCCGTTCGAGTTCGGCGATGCCCGTCGACAGCGCCGGTTGCGTGACGCGAATCTGCTGCGCCGCGCGCGTGAAGCTGCCCGCATCGACCACGGCAAGGAACTGGCGGATGTGCGCGCGCTTTATCATAAATTTTTCTTATGCTGGAACGCGAGTCATTTCAATTTCCCTATGCTCGGCTTTTCAGGCAAAAAGGCCGCATGGTCCGCCCCTGATCGAAGGAATGCTTATGCGCGCCACCCCTGATTTCGATTTTGCGCTTGGCGAGACGGCCGAGATGATCCGCGACACGGCGGCGCGCTTCGCCGACGAACGGATCGCGCCGCTCGCCGACAGGGCCGACCGCGAGGACTGGTTCCCGCGCGACGAGCTGTGGCCCGCGATGGGCGCGCTTGGCCTGCACGGCATCACGGTCGAGGAGCAATGGGGCGGTCTTGGTCTCGGTTACCTCGAACATGTGATCGCGGTCGAGGAAGTGAGCCGCGCGAGCGGCGCGATCGGCCTGTCCTATGGCGCGCATTCGAACCTGTGCGTCAACCAGATCCGCCGCTGGGGCAATGAAGAGCAGAAGGCGAAATATCTGCCCAAGCTGATCAGCGGCGAGCATGTCGGCAGCCTTGCCATGTCGGAAGCAGGCGCGGGCAGCGACGTCGTGTCGATGAAGCTGAAGGCCGAGAAGAAAGGCGACCGCTTCATCCTCAACGGCACCAAGTTCTGGATCACCAACGCGACCTGTGCCGACACGCTGGTCGTCTATGCCAAGACCTCGGCCGAGGCCGGGTCGCGCGGCATCACGGCGTTCCTGATCGAAAAGGACATGCCGGGCTTTGCCATCGGGCAGAAGATCGACAAGGTCGGGATGCGCGGGTCGCCGACCGCCGAACTGGTCTTCACCGACTGCGAAGTGCCTGAAAGCCAGATCATGGGACCGGAAAACGGCGGCGTCGGCGTGCTGATGTCGGGTCTGGATTACGAGCGCGTCGTGCTGGCGGGGCTGCAACTCGGCATCATGCAGGCGTGCCTCGACACCGTCATTCCCTATGTGCGCGAGCGGCGGCAGTTCGGCAAGCCGATCGGCTCGTTCCAGTTGATGCAGGCCAAGGTCGCCGACATGTATGTCGCACTGCAATCGGCGCGCTCCTATGTCTACAACGTCGCCAAGGCGTGCGACGCGGGACAGACGACGCGCTTCGACGCGGCGGGCGCGATCCTGCTGGCGAGCGAAAGCGCGGTGAAGGTCGCGGGCGAGGCGATTCAGGCGCTGGGCGGCGCGGGCTATACCAAGGACTGGCCGGTCGAGCGTTACTGGCGCGACGCCAAGTTGCTCGACATCGGCGCGGGCACCAACGAGATTCGCCGCATGCTGATCGGCCGCGAACTGATCGGCGCCGGCCAGTGAGCGCGCCCGTCCTGTCGACGCTCTACAACCCCAACGACCCCCAGACACAGGCGCGCGCGGCGCACAACCGCGCGCTCAGGGACGAACTCCATGCCCGCGTCGCGGAAGCCGCGCTGGGCGGCAACGAGAAAGCGCGCGAACGGCACACCAGCCGCGGCAAGCTGTTGCCGCGCGAGCGCGTCGAGCGGCTGCTCGATCCGGGATCGCCCTTTCTGGAAATCGGCCAGCTTGCCGCCTGCGACCTATATGGCGGCGACATCCCCGGCGCGGGGATGATCGCAGGCATCGGCCGCGTGTCGGGACGGCAGGCGATGATCGTCTGCAACGACGCGACGGTGAAGGGCGGCACTTACTACCCGATGACAGTGAAAAAGCATCTGCGCGCGCAGGAGATCGCCGAGGCGAACCGCCTGCCGTGCATCTATCTCGTCGATTCGGGCGGCGCCAACCTGCCGCATCAGGCCGAGGTCTTTCCCGACCGCGACCATTTCGGGCGCATCTTCTTCAACCAGGCCAATATGTCGGCAAAGCGCATCCCGCAGATCGCCTGCGTGATGGGAAGCTGCACCGCGGGCGGCGCTTACGTCCCCGCCATGTCGGACGAAACCGTCATCGTCCGGGATCAAGGCACGATCTTCCTCGCCGGGCCGCCGCTGGTCAAGGCCGCGACGGGCGAGGAGATCAGCGCCGAGGATCTGGGCGGCGGCGACCTTCATGCGAAGAAGTCGGGCGTCGTCGATCATCTCGCCGAGAATGACGAACATGCGCTGACCATCGTGCGCGATGTCCTGTCGCACCTCTCCGGCCCGTTCGCATCGGACGCGCGCGGCCCGGAGGGGATCAGAGAGCCAAGACCGCCCAAATATGCCGCCGAAGAGCTTTACGGCATCATCCCCGACGACGTGCGCGCGCCCTATGACGTGCACGAAGTCATCGCCCGCATCGTCGACGCATCCGAGTTCCACGAATTCAAGGCCGCCTATGGCGCGACACTGGTCTGCGGCTTCGCGCATATCTGGGGCATTCCTGTGGCGATCCTCGCCAACAACGGCGTGCTGTTCAGCGAAAGCGCCGTGAAGGGCGCGCATTTCATCGAACTGGCGCAGCAGCGCGGCATCCCCCTGCTGTTTCTCCAGAACATCAGCGGTTTCATGGTCGGCGGCAAATATGAGGCCGAAGGCATCGCCAAGCATGGCGCGAAGCTGGTGACGGCGGTCGCGACGGCGACGGTGCCGAAGATCACCGTGCTGATCGGCGGCAGCTTCGGCGCGGGCAATTACGGCATGTGCGGGCGCGCCTACAGTCCGCGCTTCCTGTTTACC
The DNA here is from genome assembly GCA_002842935.1 of Alphaproteobacteria bacterium HGW-Alphaproteobacteria-13. Taxonomy (GTDB): domain Bacteria; phylum Pseudomonadota; class Alphaproteobacteria; order Sphingomonadales; family Sphingomonadaceae; genus Sphingopyxis. The sequence goes on from PHEM01000350.1 coordinate 2,966, forward strand.
TGGCCCAATGCGCGCATCAGCGTGATGGGCGGCGAGCAGGCAGCGAGCGTACTGGCGACCGTCCACCGCGACGCCGACACCTGGACGCCAGAGGAAGCCGAAGCCTTCAAGGCGCCGATCCGCCAGACGTACGAGGACGAAGGCAATCCCTATCACGCGACCGCGCGATTATGGGACGACGGCATCATCGACCCCGCCCAGACCCGCGACGTGCTGGGACTGGCCCTCGCCGCGACGCTGAACGCCCCGGTCGAGGACCGTGGGTTCGGCGTGTTCAGGATGTAGGGGATGAAGACGCGCAAAATGATCCTCCCCGGAACGGGGAGGTGGCGCCGCGAAGCGGTGACGGAGGGGTCGGAACCTCTTGATCCGGCGCCTGCACATGACCGATAGCGCCCGACCCCTCCACCACCCTGCGGGCGGTCCCCCTCCCCGTTCCGGGGAGGA
>PHEM01000351.1 GCA_002842935.1 Alphaproteobacteria bacterium HGW-Alphaproteobacteria-13
CTTGTCGAAGCACCGTCCTTCTTCTTGCGGCGCCAAAAGGAAGAACGGCCCTTCGACAAGCTCAGGGCAAACGGTGCAGATTTAATGCACGGCACTCTAATCGACGTTCAGCCACGCACTCGCCAGCAGCATGGCGACGCGTACGTCGATACCACAGCCCGCGGCGCGCTTCGACGCGATGAAATCGGCGACCCCGGCCAGAGGGACGCGGTGGACGATGATCTCCTCGCCGCCGACTCCGCCGCCGTCGCCGACGCGCGTCAGGTCGGTCGCGAGCAGCAAGGTGAAGCTTTCGCTGACCATGCCGGGGGAGCTGAAAAACTCGCCCAGGTTGCGCCAGCGCGCGGCGCGATAGCCGGTTTCCTCTTCCAGTTCGCGGCGGGCGGCGATCTCGGCGGCTTCGCCGGACACTTCGTCGCCGACCAGCCCGGCGGGCAGTTCGAGGCAGTGGAGCTTCAGCGGCACGCGATATTGCTCGACCAGCAGGACGTGGCGGCCGTCCGCATCCTCGTCGATCGCCAGGATCACGGCGGCGTGAATACCGCGCGAGCGTGAGACATATTCCCAGGTCCCTTGCTGTTTCACGGTGATGAAGCGGCCTTCCCACCGGGTTTCGATGGGCGCGTCGGGGGCAGGGCGAGTCATGGGGTTTTCCTTTGGCGATCAACATTCCTCCCCGCAAGCGGGGAGGTGGCGCCGCGAAGCGGTGACGGAGGGGTCGGAACCTCTCATCATGACGCACCGCCTCGACCCCTCCACCGCCTTCGGCGGTCCCCCTCCCCGTTCCGGGGAGGAATGTTGCTGATTCAAAATCATCCCCCGCTATATCTCGATCAGCCGGTTGGGCAGTTCGTTGGGGTTTTCGCTGCCGCGCGGGAAATGTTCGGCCAGCACGGTTCCCATCCGCGTCACGGCCTCGGCCATGCCTTCGCCGGGCTGCCCCGTCCGCACGCGCTCGATCAGCGCCGCCATCGCCTCGCCCCACACGTCCGGCGCGACCTTGGCCGCGATCGCTTCGTCGGCGACGATGTCGGCGCGATGTTCGGTGAGGCTGAGGTAGAGCAGCACGCCCGTGCGGCCCACTGTCCGCGCCTCCGTGCCGACCCGGAACAGGTCGATCGCGCGCGCGCGGACGCGCTGCGCCTTGATCGCGCGCGGCGTCAGCGCGCGCCGCAGCGGCCGCCAGAGAAGGATCAGCCAGACCCCGATCCATTTGAGGACGCCCACGGCGATCACTGTGCCGAGCCACTGGTTCGCGGTCAGATCATGTCCCCAGCCGCCCGTCATCCGGTCGTAAAGGCCACGATAAAATTCGGGGAAGAGGGCGATCACCGACATGGCCAGAAAGGCGATGACGCTCGCCCACACGAGCGCGATATCGTCATAATCGTTCGATTGCGCGGCGACGATGGTGACGATCTCGCCGCTCGTATGCCGCTCGGCCTCGGCGACCGCGGCGGTGACGAGGATATGGTCGGCGTCGCCGAGATGCTGGACCTTCATGCTTCCGTCGCCTTCTCTCTACCAGCCGCCCGACGCGCCGCCGCCGCCGAAGCTGCCGCCGCCGCCCGAAAAGCCGCCTCCGCCCCAGCCGGAGCCGCCGCCCCAGCTCGACCCGCCGCCCCAACCCGAACCGCTGCCGCCGCCCCAGTCATCGCCGCCCCAGACGATGATCGGCGCGCCGCCCCAGGGGCGATGGCGGCGATGCTTCCGCCCGCGCCGCCCCATGCGCGACAGCATGGGCAGGATGAAGAAGAAAAAGACGATGAAGCCGATGAAGATCAGCCCGCCGATGTCGCCGCCCTTCGCGCGCTCGCGCTCGTCCGCCGCCGCTGCCGCGGCGCGGGCCTGCGCCTCTTCGGGGGGAAGCTGGATCTGCCGCGCGATCGCATCGACGCCGGCCTGGATGCCGCCCGGATAGTCGTTCGCCTTGAAATGCGGCGTCACATCGTCGCGGATGATGCGGCCCGACAGTGCGTCGGTCAGCACGGGTTCCAGCCCATAGCCGACCGAGATGGTCATGCGCCGCTCGTTCGGTGCGATCAGGAAGACGACGCCATCGTCCTTCTCCTTGTCGCCGATCTGCCATTGGCGGCCGAGCCGATAGCCGTAATCGGCGACGTCATGCCCTTCGAGATCGCCCACGGTCGCGACGACGAGCTGATGCCCGGTCGCCGTTTCGAGCTGTTCGAGCTGCGCGGTCAGGCGCGCTTCCTCGGCGGGCGGGATGATATCGGCCTGATCGACGACGCGGCCGGTCAAGGCGGGAAAAGTCTGCGCGGCGGCCGGGGGCGCGGCAAGCAGGATCATCGTGACCAGCATGAGGCAATGCGTCGCGAAGCCGACGCCGCTTCCCATCCCGTTCGCCCTGAGCTTGTCGAAGGGCCGTTCTTTCTTTCGGGCGTCGAAAGAAGGACGGTGCTTCGACAAGCTCAGCACGAACGGAAATAATGTCATGCCCGCTGTCCTATTGCCCGAAATCGACTTTCGGCGCGACGTTCGCATCGGGCGTGACGGCGCGATAGGGCGTCATCGGCTGCGCGCCGTGGACGATCTTCGCGCCGATGATGTCGGGGAAGGTGCGGATCGTCGTATTATAGTCCTGCACGGCGTTGTTATAGTCCTGGATCGTCACGTTGATCCGGTTTTCCGTGCCCTCCAGCTGCGTCATCAGGTCGGCGAAGCGGCCCTGGCTCTTGAGGTCGGGATATTGCTCGACCGTGACGAGCAGGCGGCCCAATGCGCTCGACACATTGCCTTGCGCCTGCTGGAACGCCTGCACTTTCGCGGGGTCCTCCAGATCGTCGGCCGTCAGCTTGACCTGCGTGGCGGAGGCGCGGGCCTGGATCACGCCTTCCAGCGTCGATTGCTCGATCCGCGCCGCGCCCTTCGCGGTTTCGACGAGGTTGGGGATCAGGTCGGCGCGCCGCTGATAGGCGGCCTCGACATTCGCCCATTTGGCCTTGGCGGCCTCTTCCTTGGTCGGGACGCTGTTGATGCCGCAGGCGGACAGCGAGACGGCGGCAAGGGGGACGATCATCCAGCGCGCGGAACGAAAGGTCATGGTCGCAAAACTCCCTTCGCGCGGCCCGGCGCCGCGCCAACTGCCTTAATATAGTAAGACGCTTGCGCGCCCGCAACGATTGTCGCAGATATTCGGGCGCCAGGCGCGCCGATGCGCCGCACCGGACCGAAAGGGTATGATATGCTGAAGGATTTCAAGGCGTTTCTGAATCAGGGCAATGTGATGGGACTGGCGGTCGGCGTGATCATCGGCGGTGCGTTCGGGACGATCGTGTCGTCGCTGACCGATGATGTGCTGATGCCTTTCATCGGCTGGCTGACGGGCGGCGGAGTCGATTTCACGAACAAATATCTCGTGCTGTCGGGCGGCGAGAAAGTGACCGACGGC
>PHEM01000352.1 GCA_002842935.1 Alphaproteobacteria bacterium HGW-Alphaproteobacteria-13
GCCGTCGCCGGTGGCACAGCGGCGGCCACCCCTAATACGGCGCATAAGCCAGCCGACGATCAAGCTGCTCAGATTGCTGAAATTCGCACAAACTATGATACGGCACTTAAAGAGAGCGAGGCGAAAGCCGGCGACCCGGGACTGCTTGGCCGCCTGACGGGCGGCCAGCGCGCGGCGCTGACGGGCGTGTGGTCCGCCAGCCAAGCCGAGTGCGCAAAGGAACGCGTGATCCTGTTCGAGAATAGCGGAACCGGCACGGTCGAATGGTGGCGAGCGTCCAACGAAAAGGTCGGTCTGCTGCCGTGGCGCACAGGCCAATGGGAATTGCGCGACGGCACCATCATCATGTCCTTCGACCACCGCGTCGAGTATGACGACTTCCTTGACCAGCTCCGCGACGGCGCGATCGAGGAGACCGTGCAGTTTGAACTGCGGAACATCGACGGATCGGAACTCCGCCTCGCCGCAACTGGCGGCGGGATTTCGTCCGAAGCGTTGTTTCTCGGCGGGGCGGAGAAGCTGTTTGTGCGGTGTCCAGACTGATCGCCGTTCCAGCGGCCATCGACGGCGCGGTGCCTCATAAGCAATTGTTCATTTCATGGATCGACAGTCCTAGTAGGCGTAGCGCGCTCATTTGATCCCGCCGGCTGTCGAAATCCAACGGGAGAGACACTGTGATCGGCTTTGATGTCAAACAACGCAGCGTTGTTCTGGAATATGAGCCGGAGTTGAACGTCGGCTGGGTCCGGACGGAACTCAATACTCATCGTCAAGTGACCATAAGTCGGGCCTTCACCTTCAAGAAAAGCGACCTGATATCCGGGCCGTCTGAGACTGAGGACGAGGAGATTGACGAACCAGTTTTCCGATTCCGTCTTGCTACTCGAAAAGACGGATATTTCCGTATAGCTGGGCGAATATTGGGAATTGCCAACGACGTTCTGATCGTCGATCAAGGTGTCACGCTCGAACGGAAGCTCTTTGTCGCTGAACGCAACATCGGGATATTCCGGCGGATTGCCAAGGTGAAGCAGGATGACGGTGAGATCGTCGTAGGCGGTGACCGTGAGGACAGCATCCCAATAGACGTGTTCCGCGAGTTGCTCGACAGGTTTCCTAGTTCTGGCGAGATCGACCGCTACGCAAGCGCGCGGGTTGAGACCATTATCGGAGAATTCTTCGATGGAATGAAGAGCGCCAGAGACAATTACGAAGTCTATCTGAGCAAGAGGAAGTCGTCCGTAAGCGACAAGCCGCTTGAGCAGGAGCGGCTTCTCCAAGCGGAAATCGACAAATTCGCCTATCTGCGTGACACGATTTCCGCGTGGCTTGAGAAAGCGGACACATATTCCGAACGAGATTGGCAGAGGATGATCATAAAGGTGATCCTCCTGATATTCCCGAAGTACGTCGCTGTGTTGGAGAATGTCGAGATTGCTGACTTTTACTCGTCGCCGGACCGCACGAAAAAGAGGTACATCGACCTGTGCCTCGTCGATGCCGGCGGAAATATCGACGTCATCGAAATTAAGAAGCCATTCGACAACGCCATCCTCAGCAAGAGTCGCTACCGCGACAATAGCCTTCCGGCGAGGGAACTGTCGGGAAGCATCATGCAGGCGGAGAAATACATCTTCCACCTTTCAAAATGGGGCGTCGCGGGCGAGCGCGCACTGTCCAAGCGATATGGAGCGGAACTGCCGACCGGCATGTCGATCCGCATCACCAATCCTAAAGCGATGATCATTCTGGGGCGGGACCGTTTGTCGAGCGGCCAACAAGCGTTGTCAGCAACTCAGATGCTCGACCTGGAGGTCATCAAACGAAAATACGCCAATATGATGGACATTCTCACATACGACGATCTTTTACGACGCCTGGAAAACATCATTGCTTCGCTCTCTCAACGAAAGACGGCCACTGGGTCGAGGCGAGCGTCCGGCAGCGGACGCCGCAAAGGCAGAAAAGGGACAGCTTCGACCCAACGTTAGCCGATCCCGATTCCACGCTTCTTCGCAAAATCAAACGACACGGATGATCCGCGCATGACGCCGCCCACCATCTTGCCGCGCTGGCGTTCGAGGACCGACCGCCAGGGAACGAGTGTGAACTCCTTCGATTTCTCTATAACGGCGAACTTACCGCTCGCGAGCCGGATCGATCGCTTGTATGCGCCGTCGATCCGATCGCCATCCTGAGTTTCGGTGAAGGCGAGTCCTGTCTCCTTGGCGAGCTTCTCGCCGGCGGCTGCCAGTTCTCGCCGACGCAATAGTCGAAGGAGGTTTCGTTGGTAGCGGACGTGTTGGCCTTCGCGTTCCGCCAGACCTTGTTCGATCAGATGCTCCCGCCGCCGGCGCAGGGCTTGGGCGGCTTCGGCGCCGAACCGCTCGCCGCGCAGCGCCGTTGGCTCCTTGGTGAGAAGCTGCCGGTCGAGCCAGGTCGCGCCGTCGGCGCCGATTTGCGCTTCCAGTGAGAGGAACGACAACGTCGTGATGCGGCCGGGATATCGCGCTTGCTTTTGAGCAAGCGCTTCGACGCGGTCCTCGAAGTCCTCGGGGATTTCCCATGAGCCGTCCGGGAAGCACCGAACGACGTTGGCGCGCCGCAGCGCTTCGAGCCTGCGGACGTGAGCCTGAACGAACCCCTCCGACGCACGCGGATCGGAAGCGTGGTGGGCGTCCGGCGTGTAGAGACCGTCGTTTCGCCGGGCGATTTCTGCGATGGTTTGATCGGACGATTTCATGCCCGTCGCCGCCGGCGCAACTTCGACGACGGCGCCGAGCGGTAAATCCTCCATCTCCTGTCGCGGATCGAGCGCGACGTAATGGACCCGCCCGTCGGCGGCGTCGATCATGACGAAATGTCCGTCGTTCATCTCGTCATGGAGCCCGCGGTCGATGATCCGGCCGGTGACGGTCGGTGCGCGCGAGTCGGCGGGATCGTAGATCGAATACTCGGTGCCGCCAGCGTCGAGCCCCGCCTGCCGCAGTCCCCGGTGCATGGTCTTGATGATGTCGCCGCGCTCGCCCGCGCGCCGGAGCGTCTCCTCCAGCCTCGGCGAAAGCCGCCATCGACCCGGCTCCATCTCCTCAGCAAGACCCCGCCGCGCGAGCACGCGCAGCCGGCCGATTTTCATGGCGTGGCGGAACCGTGCATCGGGACGCTGCGGTTCGGCGCGCGCATCCACCATGCCGTCCACCACGTCGCGAACCAGCGCCCGGTCGAGATCGGTGAAGCGGTCCTGCTCGACCTGGTGTTCCAGTTTATGACGAAGTTCCTGTTCGGTCTGCGGCCCGAGTTCGAGCGTCAGCAGTTCGCTCGCCCGCCGCCGCATGCCATGGGCGATGTAGTCGCGGGCGATGACGAGGTCCTTGCCGAGCTCGTCCTTGCCCCGCAGCACGATATG
>PHEM01000353.1 GCA_002842935.1 Alphaproteobacteria bacterium HGW-Alphaproteobacteria-13
GGGCTGGACGACAGCGTCCGTGAAAAGACCGACCTGCTCGACGCCGTGGGCAACACGACCAAGGCAGTGACGAAGGGCTATGCGATCGGCTCGGCGGGTCTTGCCGCGCTGGTGCTGTTCGCGGCGTACACGACCGACCTTCGGGAATTCTTCCCGAACCTGACGGTCGATTTCAGCCTCGAGAACCCGTATGTCATCGTCGGCCTGCTGCTCGGCGCGCTGCTGCCCTATCTGTTCGGCGCGATGGGCATGACCGCCGTCGGCCGCGCGGCGGGCGACGTGGTCAAGGACGTGCGCGAGCAGTTCGCGAATGACGCGGGCATCATGGCGGGCACGTCGAAGCCCGACTATGCGCGCACGGTCGACCTCGTCACCAAGGCGGCGATCAAGGAGATGATCATCCCCTCGCTGCTGCCGGTGCTGGCGCCGATCGTCGTCTATTATGTCATCACCTGGGTCGCCGGGGACCAGGCGGCGGGCTTTGCCGCATTGGGCGCCCTGTTGCTCGGCGTGATCGTCAGCGGGCTGTTCGTCGCGCTGTCGATGACATCGGGCGGCGGCGCGTGGGACAACGCCAAGAAGTACATCGAGGACGGTAACCACGGCGGCAAGGGCAGCGAAGCCCATAAGGCTGCTGTCACCGGTGACACCGTGGGCGATCCCTATAAGGACACCGCGGGTCCGGCCGTGAACCCGATGATCAAGATCACCAACATCGTCGCGCTGCTTCTGCTCGCGGCGCTGGCGGGACATGCCGTGGGCTGATCCAGGTTAGAGGTGAAAGAAAGGCCCCGCCGGAGCAATCCGGCGGGGCTTTTTCGTCAAGTTCCTCCCCGGAACGGGGAGGGGGACCACCCGAAGGGTGGTGGAAAGGCCGCGACGGTGCGTCACGACGAGAGGTTCCGACCCCTCCGTCAGCCCTGCGGGCTGCCACCTCCCCGTTCCGGGGAGGGATGTTCGCGGGTCATGGAATGACAGCGACCATTTAATCGGGAACCGGCACCAGTGAAGATAGGCGAATGCAAGCAAGGCTGGCACGGGTTCGCCATTCGCGCCATCGCGCTGTTGGCCATACCGTTGTTGCTCATCGTCATGGGGCGGCTTGCTTTTGAATATCTGCCCAGGCTGGGGTTGCCTTCCTGCGAGGAACCCGACGGTCTCACGCTGGCCGCGCACGGGCTGGAGGCGGCGCTGATCCTCGTCGCCATATGGCTTCAGATGCGCATGTCCCAGCGTCCCAGCTATGCCGTGCTGATAGCCGTCTTCCTTGTCCCATCGACGGTCTGGCTGATTCAGGGCGTCGCCAATGATCGCGAAGCCCTTCGTCAGCAGCAATGCGCCGCCCGCTCGCTCGATGAGGCGATGATGGTATGCGGCGCCGATCCCGCCCATTATCGGCGGGAAACATATCGACCCGGTTTCGAAATCCTGACCGTGATCGATCCCCGCGCCTTCGATCGGCGGGCCTGGTCATGCCTGGGGCGTTGGGCGCTTCATAGTCGCAAGGCCTCCGTCGATAAGGTCGATGAAAGCGTCTATCGCGAATATAACAAGGCGCATTCCAAAGGCGAATAGGCCGGGCTACCGCTCCGCCTGCATCTTCGCCGCATAGCCCGCCTGCACCATCGCGCTCATGCGGTCGAACAGCGCGTTGGGATCGGCGCGGCGCAGGCGGGCGACTTCGGCCTCGCCGCCTTCGGCGAGGATGAGTTCGCGCCGGTCGGCGGCGACAGCCTCCAATATCCGCGCCGCCGCTTCCTCGGGCGCCATGCCATTGTCGATTGCGGCGTCGCTTCCCCCCCGGCGGCTGCCGTCGGCGGAGAGGGCGTTGCGGCTGACGTCGGTCCGCACCGAACCCGGCGCGACGACCAGTATTTTCAACCCCAGATGCTCATTTTCGGCGCGTATGCTGTCGTGATAGCCGATCAACCCGTGCTTCGCCGCGCAATAGGCGCTGCGCAGCGGCGCGCCCGCGATCCCCGCGACGCTCGAAATGGCGACGATCCGGCCGCCGCCCGCCGCGACCATGCGCGGCAGCAGTTGCTGCGTCAGTGCGATCGGCGCGAGCAGGTCGACGTCGACGATTCGCTGATAGACCGCAAAGTCGGTGTCGACCGCTAGGCTGCGCTGCGAAATCCCGGCATTGTTGACGAGGCCGTCGATGCGGCCCTGCCAGCCCCATGCCTGTTCGGCAAGCGCGGGCAGCGCGTCATAATCGGTCGCCTCGAACGGCAGTAGCATGGTTCCGGGACCGCAGTCGGCGGCGACCGCCTCCAGCGCCGCGACGTTGCGGCCCGACAGGATCAGCTTTGCCCCGCGCGCGGCGAGCGCCCGCGCCAGCGCTGCGCCGATGCCCGAAGAGGCGCCCGTGACCCACCAGCATTGATCTTTCATATCGGCTTCCCATCTTGGCTTTTGACCGCAGCGTGAAGCCGGTTCCGGCAGGCGTCAAGCCGCCCGCCCGGCGATTTTTGCGCAGGGGTGGCAATTTTGTTGCGAATCTGATATAATGTAACCAACACGCCGACATTTTGCCTCTTCCCGCCGCTGGGCTGGGGCACGTTTGGCGTTTCCAATGGAGCCTTCCCTTGCCGCTTTGACTGGCTAGCGCCGCTGAACCGCCTCAAATCCCCCTCGACAGAGGGCCGGATGCCCCGTTCTTCACGCGCTCCGCCATTGCCGGCAGGACCACAGAAAGGAATTTGAATGTCCGCTAACACGCTCTCCTTCGAAGTTGGTGACTATGTCGTTTATCCGAAGCATGGCGTGGGGCGCGTCATCGAATTGCAGAGGTCGGAAATCGCCGGAATGCAGCTCGAACTGTACGTGCTGCGCTTCGAAAAGGAAAAAATGACCCTGCGCGTCCCGACAAACAAGGCGGAAGGCGTGGGCATGCGCAAGCTGTCGTCGGACAAGACGCTGAAGGAAGCGCTGCAGGTGCTGACCACCAAGCCGAAGGTGAAGCGCACCATGTGGTCGCGCCGCGCGCAGGAATATGAAGCGAAGATCAATTCGGGCGACCTCGTGTCGATCGCCGAAGTGACGCGCGACCTGTTCCGCGCCGACGACCAGCCGGAGCAGAGCTATTCGGAACGCCAGATCTTCGAAGCGGCGTCGAGCCGCCTCGCCCGCGAACTCGCGGCGATGGAGGAAAGCGACGAAAAGACCGCGCAGGCGAAGATCCTCCAGATCCTCAACGAGCATGCGCCGAAATATTATATGGAAAAGGCGGTCTGAGGACCGAGGTTTCCAAAAAGGGGAATGGAAGGGCGGTCCCGCGGGGCCGCCCTTTTTCTTTGCGAGCGCTTTCCTATTATCGTCACCCCGGACTTGATCCGGGGTCCCGCTCGGCGATGGTGAAAAGCGGGACCCCGGATCAAGTCCGGGGTGACGAAGGGG
>PHEM01000012.1 GCA_002842935.1 Alphaproteobacteria bacterium HGW-Alphaproteobacteria-13
GTCATCTTTGGCCGCATGGTCCTGCCGATCCTGTTCGGCGGCATTGCCGTGCTGCTGATCTATGGTCTCGACACATGGCCCGACATGACGCCGATGAAGCGATCGGGCGCGACGATGGCGGCGCTGCTGCTCGGCTACAAGGCGCCCGACCTGTTCGTGCAGAACAAGCGGCAAAAGCGCACCGACGCGATCCGCAAGGGCCTGCCCGACGCGCTCGACCTGCTGGTCATCTGTGCCGAGGCGGGGCTGACCGTCGACGCCGCCTTCAGCCGTGTCGCGCGGGAACTGGGCCGCGCCTATCCCGAACTGGGCGAGGAATTCGCGCTGACCTCGATCGAACTCGGCTTCCTGACCGAGCGGCGCCAAGCGTTCGAGAATCTCGCCTATCGCGTCAATCTGGAATCGGTGAAGGGCGTCGTGACGACCATGATCCAGACCGAGAAATACGGCACGCCGCTGGCCAGCGCGCTGCGCGTCCTGTCGGCCGAATTCCGCAACGAACGCATGATGCGCGCCGAGGAAAAGGCCGCGCGCCTGCCCGCGATCATGACGGTGCCGCTGATCCTGTTCATCCTGCCGGTGCTGTTCATCGTCATCCTGGGTCCCGCGGCCTGCTCGCTCAGCGACGCGATGTCGGGCGGCGCCTTCGGCGGAGGATCGAACTGACGTCCGCGTGACGACAAACGGTCATGAAGAAAGGGCGGGAGCGATCCCGCCCTTTTTTTAGAGCGGCGTGCCGTTAAATCTGAGCCACCCTCTCATCCGTTCGTGCTGAGCTTGTCGAAGCACCGTTCTTGCTTTCGGGCGTCCAAAAGAAAGAACAGCCCTTCGACAAGCTCAGGGCAAACGGTGCAGATTTGAGGAACGCCGCTCTAAGACGGCGGTCAGCGCGGCATCTGGATCGAGGCGTAACAGGTAAAGCCGCTCTGCCCCGCCTGCAAGCGCCGGATATATTGCAGATAGGCCTGCGACTGGTCATAGCTCGCGCCGGGCAGCGACCGGCCCGCGAAGGCCCGTTTCACTTCCTCGCCCGTGAACGGGCGCGGCGAGCCGGGAAAGGCTCCCTTGGTCCCCGCCGGAACCAGCTTGCCGCCAGCGTCGATATATTTCCCCGCGCCGTGCGGGCCGGGTACCGGGATCTGGCAGTTCATCACCGAAACCGCCGTCTGGGCGAAGGCCGGACGGATCGTCAGCGCCGCCGACACGCCGGCCGCGCCCAGCGCCAGCATCCGGCGGCGCGACGGCGCCGCGTCGGCGCTATCGGTGGTCGGATCGTCGATCGGCGTCTCTTCCTTTTCCATGCCGCGCCCATAACCCAATGGCGCGCCAAGGAAAAGCGAAAGCCCTGCCCGCCGCCCCCGCCGCCCCGCTTTGGGACAGGCGTGCGGCGCCGGTTAACGCGCCGCGAACCGCTTTGCGGGCGGCGGCGCTTCGTATAAAGCGGCGCGGGATGTTCGATCGCCTCTCCAGCCTGATCGTCGCGCTGACGCTGCTGGCCATCGCCGCGATTTTCGCCGCGCTGGCCGATGGAGAGGCACTGACGATCGCGATCATGGCGCTCGCCGGCATCCTGGCCCTTGCCGTCGTCCATTCGGCCCGGTCCGCGCCGCTGCCCGCGCCGCGCCGCGACGCCGCCCAGCCCACGGACGACGCGCCGCCGCCGCCGCTGCTGCGCCATCCGGGCTTCCTGCGCTGGGCCGATCAGGAGAAGGAGCCGCTGCTCGGCACCGCCGAGGATCGCGTGATCTTCGCCAACGACGCCGCCGTCCGCCTGCTGGGCCGCCATATCGTCGGGACCGACATCCGCATGGCGATCCGCCATCCGGCGGCGGCGCAGGACCGGGCGCGCAGCGGCGAGGAGGCGCCAGAAACCATCAGCCTTGCCGATTTTCCGCGTCCGGGACAGCGCTGGACGATGCGGGCCGCCGCGCTGTCGGGCAGCGAGCGGCTGATCCGGCTGTCTGACCAGTCGGCGATCGACGCCGCCGACCGGATGCGGTCGGATTTCGTCGCCAACGCCAGCCACGAACTGCGCACGCCGCTCGCCGCGATCCTCGGCTATGTCGAGACGCTACAGGAGATGGATGGGCCAGAGATGGACGGCGGAGACGGCGATCCGACGCGGCGGCGCTTCCTGTCGATCATCGAGCGCGAGGCGCGGCGGATGCAGCAGCTGGTCATCGACCTGCTCTCCATCTCGCGCGTCGAGGCGGACCGCTTCCGCCGCCCGACGACGCCCGTCGACCTTTGCGCCATCGTCCAGGCGACAGTCGCGCAGCTTCAGGGCAGCGGCCATCCGCGCGCGGCGGACATCGTGCCCCGGCTGGGCAGCGAAGCGCAGCCGATGATCGGGGACGCGGCGCAGCTCGCGCAGCTTGCTCACAACATCATCTTCAACGCGATGAAATACGGCCGCGCGGGCACGCCCGTCACGGTCGAGCTGCACCGCCGGGGCGGCCGCGTGCGCCTGTCGGTCAGCGACGAAGGCGACGGCATCCGGCCCGAACATCTGCCGCGCCTGACCGAACGCTTCTATCGCGTCGACGAGGCGCGCAGCCGCTCGGTCGGCGGGACGGGGCTGGGTCTCGCGATCGTCAAGCATATCAGCGAACGCCACCAGGGCGAACTCACCATCGAAAGCGAAGTCGGCAAAGGGACGCGCGTGTCCGTGACCTTCCCGCTGGCGGATCGGGTCCCTCTCGACGCCGATCAGGGCATGATCGACATGGAATGAAACACGAATGTATCCCCGCGAAGGCGGGGATCCATCTCCTGCCGGTTCCGTCTTGCACCGGTCGGAGATGGACTCCCGCCTTCGCGGGAGTACGCGGCCTTTTTCAGTCAAAGATGATCATGCTCCGGACCCTGATCCTTCAATCCGCCGCTTTCTTCCCCGGCACCAGATGCAGCAGGCCGACGATGATGCTCCCCAGCAGCAAGCCGAACAGACCCGCGCCCGCGGCGCCGATCAGCCATTCCCAGACACTCGCGCCCGGCAGCCCGCCCGCGACCTTGTGCGCGAAATCGTGAAGGCCGTACCGTGGAGGAATATCTGCCCCCCGACCCACAGCATCGCCGCCGTGCCGATCGTCGCCAGCGCCGCGAGCAGCCGGGGCATCAGCGCGACCAGCGCGCGCCCCACGCGCCGCGACGCGGCCGATGCGCGCTGCGTCATCGCCAGGCCGATATCGTCCATCTTCACGATCAGCCCGACGACGCCATAGACAGCGGCGGTGATCGCCACGGCCACGACCGCCAGCGTCGCCGCGCGCATCACGAACGCCTCGTCCAGCACTTCGTTGAGCGCGATCACCATGATTTCCCCCGACAGGATGAAGTCGGTGCGGATCGCGCCCTTGACCATGCTTTCCTCATGCGCCTTGTCGGCGACGATCGCGGCATCCTCTTCCAGTGAGGTCTTGTCCTTCCGGAGCGCGTGGATCAGCTTCTCCGCGCCCTCGAAGCAGAGATAGGCGCCGCCCAGCATCAGGATCGGCGTGATCGCCCATTCGGCGAAGGCCGACAGCAACAGCAGCACCGGCAGGATCAGCACCAGTTTGTTGAACAGCGATCCCTTGGTGATCCGCCAGATGATCGGCAATTCGCGGTCGGGCGTGAAGCCCGTCACATAGCGCGGCGTCACGGCGGTATCGTCGACCACTACGCCCGCCGCCTTCACCCCCGCTTTCGACGCGGCGGCGCTGACATCGTCGATGCTCGCCGCCGCGACCTTGGCGATGGTGGCGACGTCGTCGAGCAGCGCGAACAGGCCGGAGGGCATCGATGCTATGTCCTTCTTTCCAGAACGGAAACGGGCCTTCCTAGCGGTTCGCGGACAGCTTGTCGAAGGGGATATTCCGCCTCAGGCGAAGTCTCGCGCAAAGGCGGCGGCGGCGCCGAACAGGCCGGGCTGCGGGTGGGTGATCAGCTTGACGGGGATCGCGGCCATGAAATTCTCAAACCGCCCCTTGGCGACGAAGCGTTCGGGGAAGCCAGAACGGACCAGGCTGTCGCGGATGCGCAGGCCCAGCCCGCCCGCGATGACGACGCCGCTCGCCCCTTGCGCGAGCGCCAGGTCGCCCGCGACGCTGCCCAGCGACAGGCAGAAACGCTCCATGGCGGCGGCGGCCAGGCTATCGTCGCCCTCCATCGCCCGCGTCCAGATCGCGCGGTCGTCCAGCGGCGTGATCGCTCGGCCTTCCAGGCCCGCCAGCGTCTCATAGATATCGACGATGCCCGGTCCCGACACGATGCGTTCGACCGACACGCGGCGATGGCGCGTGCGCAGGCGCGCGAGAATCGCATCCTCCATGCTGTCGAGCGGCGCGAAGTCGATATGGCCGCCCTCGGTCGCCTGCACGCGATAGTCGCGACCCTCGCGCCAGACATGCGCGACGCCCAGCCCCGTGCCCGGCCCGATGACGCTGATCGTACCGCTGGCGGGAAGCGGCGCGTCGGGACCGGCCAGCCGCTCGAAATAGCGTTCGTCCGCCTGCGCGACGGCGTGCCCGACCGCCTCGAAATCATTGACGATGACATGGCGGTCGACGTTCAGCTTCTCGCCGATCAGCGCGGGCCGGATGATCCACGGATTGTTGGTGAAGCGGATGATCTCTCCGTGCGCCGGACCCGCGACGGCGATG
The DNA here is from genome assembly GCA_002842935.1 of Alphaproteobacteria bacterium HGW-Alphaproteobacteria-13. Lineage (GTDB taxonomy): Bacteria > Pseudomonadota > Alphaproteobacteria > Sphingomonadales > Sphingomonadaceae > Sphingopyxis. The sequence goes on from PHEM01000012.1 coordinate 4,644, forward strand.
GCGACGGCGCGCGGCAGCGTTCCGCCCTGCTGCCGCTCGAAATCCTGCCACGCGCGCTGGAAGCTGGCATGATCGCTGGTACGCAGCGTCGTCGCCTCCCCAAGCGCGATGCAGCGTCCGCCCTCCACTTGCGCGATCGCGAAGCGGGCGTGCGTGCCGCCGATATCGACTGTGACGATGGAATCGCTCATGACTCTCCCCGGCCAGGGCCGCGCCCTTTGCCAAAGCTTGCGGCATGGCCCGGCGCCTTGCAACAGGGCATAGCTATGCGCCGCCGCCGATCTCAACCGGCGCGGCGCTCGATCCGCCCGATTTCCAACGAGCAGATAGGATTGCGATTTTTCCAAGGCTGCACCGGCGCGGCTCCGTCTTGTGATCGGTTCCGGGATCAACCCGGTCGACATCCAAAGAGGGATTCATGCGCAAGATTCTGCTGGCTTCCACCTGCCTGGCCGCAATGGTTTCGGCACCCGTTCACGCCGAAACGACGATCGCCACCGCCGTCACGAACCCCGTCCATAGCTCGACCGTCAAGTCGGGCGCGGCGGACGACGTGAAGATCAGCTCGGCGGGATCGGTGAAGCCCGCGAGCGGCACCGCGGTCACGATCGACAGCGACAACAAGGTCGTGAACGAAGGCACGATCCAGATCACCAACGCCGACGGCGCGACCGGCATTTTCGCGAATGCGGGGACCGCTGGCGGAATCACCAATTCGGCGACCGGCAAAATCATCATCGACGAAAGCTATGCACCGACCGACATCGACAATGACGGCGACATCGACGGTCCCTTTGCCGTCGGCACGGGGCGCACCGGTATCGCCACCGGCGGCGCCTTTACCGGCAACATCGTCAACAGCGGCGAAATCACGGTCGAGGGCAATGATTCGGCGGGCGTCCGCCTTGGCGGCCCGCTGACCGGAAATTTCACCAACGACGGCAAGATCTCGGTCCTCGGCGACAATGCGCTCGGCGTCGGGTTGCAGGATGTGACGGGCAACGTCCGGCTGGCCGGCACCATCGCCGCGACGGGCCAGGATGCCGTCGCGGCGCGGCTGGCGGGCAACATCACCGGCGCGCTGGTGGTTCAGGGCAATCTGACCGCGACCGGCTATCGCTATACCACGCCGCCCGCCGACGCGTCGAAGCTCGACGCCGACGATCTGCTGATCGGCGGTCCGGCGCTGTCGGTCGAAGGCGATGTGACCGGCGGCATCATCGTCGCAGTCCCGCCCAAGGACACGAAGCCGGACGACAAGGACGAGGACAAGGACGGCATCGACGACGACAAGGAAGGCAGCGGCGCGATCCGCTCCTTCGGCTCGGCGCCCGCGCTCCGCATCGGTTCCGCGACGCGGGACGTGACGATCGGAGCGGTCGCGGGCACGGGCACCGGATTCGGCCTGATCATCGACGGATCGGTCGTCGGCAACGGACTCTATGCGGGCATGGATGCGACCGCGATCCAGCTGGGCGGCATGGGCCGCGACGTGCCGATCGCGGGCGGCGTCGGCGTCGGCGGCAGCGTCTCGGCGCTGTCCAACGGCGCATCGGCCACCGGCATCCGCGTCGGCAGCGGCGCGGCGACGCCGGAAATCCGCGTCGCGGGCAAGGTCGAGGCATCGGGCGGCAATGCCGAGGACGCGATCGCGACGGGCATTCTCGTCGAAGCGGGCGGCGATGTCGGCCTGATCCGCAACAGCGGCACGATCACCGCCAAGGCGGGCGAAGCGGGCACGGCCCGCGCCATCGTCGATCTGTCGGGTACGGTCGCGACGATCGAGAACAGCGGCACGATCAGCGCGACGGGCGCGCTCGCCGCGTCGGATCGCAACATCGCGATCGACGTGTCGGCGAACGACGGCGGCGTGACGCTGAAGCAGACGGCGGTCGCGTCCGGCATCGCCGCGCCGAGCATCGTCGGCGACGTGCGGTTCGGCGGCGGCAACGATGTGTTCGACATCGCCGACGGTTCGGTCAAGGGGAACAGCTATTTCGGCGCGGGCGACAACCGCCTGTCGATGTCGGGCGATGCGACCTATGCGGGCCTCGCCCGGTTCGGCGGCGGCAATGACAGGATGGCGCTGACCGGAACGTCGGTCTTCACGGGCACGGCGGACTTCGGCGGCGGCAGCGACGTGCTGACCATCGACGGAACGTCGCGCTTCTCCGGCAGCCTCAGCAATGCGCAGGGGCTTGCGGTCTCGGTCGGCGGCGGCACCTTCGACGTGAGCGGCGCGGCGTCGATCGCCTCACTGGCGGTGACGAACAAGGGCGTCCTCGCGGTGACGCTCGGTGGCGACGGCACGGGTACGGCCCTCGATGTCGCGGGCAATGCGAGCTTCGACGCGGATTCGAAGCTCGCGCTCAGGCTGTCGAGCATCGAGAATGCCGAGGGCGACCATATCGTGCTGACCGCGGGATCGCTCACCGGGGCAAGCAACCTGACGGCCGAGTCGACGCTGCTGCCTTTCCTCTATCTGGGGACGCTGAGTTCGAACGCCACGCAGCTGGTCGTCAACGTGTCGCGCAAGAGCACCGCCGACCTTGGTCTCAACCGGTCCGAAGCGAGCGCGTTCGACGCGGTGATCGATGCCGTGACCGCCGATCAGGCGATCGAGGACGTGTTCCTCGGCATCACCGACGGCGACCGGTTCCACAACCAGCTGCGTCAGATGCTCCCCGAACATGAAGGCGGCGTGTTCGAGACCGTCACCTTGGGTTCGCGCACGCTTGCCCGCCATTTGCAGGACCCCAACGCACCGTTCCAGGACGAGGGCAAATGGCGTTACTGGATCAACCAGGCGGTGTGGGGCACGGCGAAGGGCGTCGGCCAGACCGCGGGCTATGATGTCAGTGGCTGGGGCATTTCGATGGGAGCCGAGATCAAGAGCGACATCGGCAATTTCGGCGGCTCGATCGCGTTCCTGAGCGGCAAGGACGGCAACAGCAGCAACGACAATGAAGTGTCGTCGAGTCAGTTCGAGGGCGCCCTGCACTGGCGCCTGCAATCCGACGGCTGGCTGGCGAGCGCCCGCGTATCGGGCGCGCCGATCAGCATGAAGGGCACGCGCTTCTTCCGCGCCGAGGCGGGCGCGAGCGATATCGAAAAGACAATGCGCGGCAAATCGGACGCAAAGCTCTATTCGGCGTCGGGTTCGATCGCGAAGGATGCGTGGCTTGGCGGTCTCACCATCCGCCCGACGGTCGCCATCGATTATTACAAGCTGAAGGAAGACGGCTATGCCGAGAGCGGCGGCGGCGATGCGCTAGACCTGACAGTGCGGGATCGCAGCAGCGACGAGCTGGCCGTGTCGGGCACGGTCGCGCTCGGCCTTCAGTTCGGCGGGGCCGACGAATATGACGGCTGGACGCGCTTCGAACTCGAAGGCGGCCGCCGCCAGATCGTCGGCGGTTCGCTGGGCGCCACCGTCGCCTCGTTCAAGGACGGCACGCCCTTCACACTGGTTCCAGAGGATCGCACGAGCGGCTGGGTCGGCCGCCTCCGCGGTATCGCCGGCAATTCGGCCTTTCAGGTCGCCGGCGAAATATCGGCGGAAGAACAGCAAAGCCATATCGGCTGGGCGTTTCGTGCGAGCCTGCGGGTCGGCCTGTAACCCCACGCGGCTGGCCCCGCAGCAAGGGGGAAGCACCCTGCCTCCCCGCTTCCCCCTTGCCAAGGCTCGAAGGACATGAGGAGATGATGCAGTCGGCGACCATTCTTCCCCGCGATACCGGTCCCGCCGCGTCGACGCGGTTGCATGGCCTGCACTGGACGCTATATGGCGACCTGATCAGGGGGCCGGATGGCGCGCGATGGGGAGCGCGCCGGCAGAAGATGGCATTCCACAACAAGCAATTCATGGCCGACTCGCGTGATCGAAACGACGCCGTTCAGGGCATCGAGGGCGTGTTGCTCGCCAACCGCGATCATATCGTGCGCTTTCTGAAAGTGCGCGGCGCGGGCGACGCGGCAGAGGATCTGTTTCAGGATTTGTGGATGCGCCTGACCGAACGCCGCGCCGGACCGATTGCCGAGCCGCTGGCCTATGCCATGCGCGCGGCGAACAATCTGATGCTCGATCGCTATCGCTCGGCCCGGCAGGGCGCGCTGCGCGACGCCGCGTGGAGCGACGCATCGGCAAGCGAAAGCCCGTCGGCGGAGCGGGCGCTGATCTCGCGCGAGCAACTCGCGTTGGTCGAGCAGGCGATCGCGGGAACCGGAGAGCGCCCCGCGCGCATCTTTCGCCGGTTCCGCATCGACGGCATCCAGCAGCGCGAGATCGCGGCCGAGATGGGCGTCAGCCTGAGCACGGTCGAGGCCGATCTGCGGAAGGTCTATGCGGCGATCGCCGGGGTGCGGAGGCAGTTCGATGCATGACGATGCGAAAACCGCCGCCGAAGCGCAGGCGATCGACTGGATCATCCGCCAGCGCGACCCCGCGTTCGACGACTGGGACGGGTTCGCCGACTGGCTGGCCGAGAATCCCGAGCATGCGTCGCTTTATGACGCCCTCGCGACGTTCGACGCGGATATCGCGGCCTTGCGGCCCGAGGAGGCGCGGCCAGCGGTCGTCATCACTCCCGACAGCCCGCGCCGTCCGTCACGGCGCACCTGGTTCGGCGGCGCGGTCGCGGCGGCGCTGGTCGCTGCTATCGCCCTGCCCCGGCTGGATCTGTTCGCCGATCCGAACCGTGTCGAGACCGCCGCCGGCGAGCATCGCACCGTCGCGCTGGCCGATGGCTCGAAGATCGAGGTCAACGGGGCTTCGGTCGTGATACTCGACAAGGACCGGCCGCGCTTCGCAAGGCTCGAATCCGGCGAGGCGATGTTCCATGTCGTCCACCGGGAAAGCGATCCGTTCGTCGTCGAAGCGGGCGGCGCGCGCATCGTCGATCTCGGCACGGCGTTCAACGTGGTTCGCCGCGATGGCGGCACATCGGTCGCGGTATCGGAGGGCATCGTCCTCTATGACACACGGCGCGACAAGGTTCGTGTCGAAGCGGGTCAGGCCATCGACGCGGGCGATGGCGATACCGGGCCGCCGCAGGTCCGCCCGATCGATGTCGCCAATGTCGGCGGCTGGCGCACCGGCCTGCTGGTCTATAATGACGCGCCGCTGGGCGTCGTCGCGGAAGATCTGAAGCGCACGGCCGGAATCGACATCGCGGTCGCCCCGGAAGCGGCGGGCCGCTCGTTCCGCGGCGCGCTGATCATCGACAAGGACAGGTCGCGGACCGTCGCCGACCTCGCGGCGCTGTCGGGTACCAAAGCCCGGCGGCAGGGCGACGGCTGGGTGCTGACGCGCTGATCATGGCGGGCTGGCGACCGTCCCTGCTGGCCCTTGCGCTGATCGGCCTGGCGGCACAGGCCGTCGCGGCGGAGGAACGCGCGTTCGATGTCCCCGGCGGCGCCTTGTCGACCGCCCTTCCGCAGTTGAGCCGTCAGGCAGGTGTCAGCATCAGCGTCGCCGACGGGCAGCTCTGGCAGGCCGACGTGCGTCCCGTTCGGGGGCGCATGGACGTCGAGGATGCGCTGAAGCGGCTGCTGGCGGGAACCGGCGCGCGGGCGGTTCGCGTCAACGGCACGAGCTGGCGGATCGAGCGTAGCCCGCCGCTGCCCCGGCAAGTCCGGCGTGCCGCGCCAAGCGCTTCGCCACAGCGGCGGGCACGCGAACCCGCGCGCGATGTCGTCGCCGCGGCGCAGGACGAGATCGTCGTTACCGCGAGCAAGACCGACCTTCCCTATGCGCGTTTCGCGGGCGTCGTCACGCGTCTGGACGGCGACGATCTGGCCTTTGGAGGCGAGCGCGGGACGGAATCGATCCTGTCGCGCGTCGCCACCATATCTTCGACTCACCTCGGATCGGGACGCAACAAGCTGTTCATTCGCGGTCTCGCCGATTCCAGCTTCACGGGACCGACGCAGGCGACCGTGGGCCAGTATCTCGGCGATATTCGCCTCAGTTATAACGCGCCCGATCCCGACCTTCGGCTCTATGACATCGACAGCGTCGAGATATTGGAGGGACCTCAAGGGACGCTCTATGGCGCGGGGTCGCTCGGCGGCATCATCCGCACCCTTCCCAGGGCGCCCGATCCGCGGCAAAGCTCGGTGCAGGCGGTCGCGGGCCTTTCGCTGGTCCAGCACGGCGATCCCGGCGGCGACGGCGCGGGAATCGCGAATCTTCCCGTCGGCGACCGCCATGCGCTGCGCCTCGTCGGCTATATGATCTCCGACGGCGGCTATATCGACAACCCGCTCACGGGCCAGAAGGACGTGAACCGGGTCCATGTTCGCGGCGGGCGCGGGACGTTCCGGCTCGACCCCGGTGACGATTGGACCATCGACATCGGCGGCGTCTATCAGGCGATCACATCCGACGACGCGCAATATGCCGACAAGGACGGCGCGCCGCTCACGCGCCGCTCGATGGTTCAGCAGAATGCGACCGCGCGTTACGCCATGGGTTCGATCGTCGTGATGAAGGATTGGGGCGCTCTGCATTTCCAGTCGTCGAACGCCTATGTCGATCACCGCCTGTTCGAACGGTTCGACGCCAGCCTGCCGACCGCCACGCGGCCGGGGAATGATGGCGATCCCGGCGCCATTGTCGGGGCCGTCGATGTCGTGGATCTGTTCGCCCCGCTCGAGGTTGTGCCGATGACCGGCGTGCCGAGAGTGCTGGACCAGCGCAACCGGACACGGATGTTCGTCAGCGAAAACCGGCTTTCGCGACCCTATCACGACGGGTTCGGGTGGGTGATCGGCGCGAGTTTCATCGACAATCGCGCGCGGCAGGATCGCGAATATGCCTATGGCCCGCTTCGCGCGATCCTGCCCGGCGTGACCAACAGGATCACCGAAGTCACGGGCTATGCCGAAGCGACCGTCGAACTCCTGCCCGATCTGATGGCATCGGGCGGTCTTCGCCTGTCGCGCGCCCGGCTGGGCGGCGCGGCCGAAGGCGTGCCCTTCGCGCTGGCGCAGGCGAACCGTGCGACCACCGCGTCGCGTACCGAAACCGATCTCCTCTCCTCCTTCTCCCTGCTTGCGGCGCCACTCGACAATGTCCGGGTCTACGCACGCTATCAGGAAGGTTTCCGCCCCGGCGGGCTGGCGGTCGACGGCCGTTTCGTGCAGCGCTTTCACAATGACCGCGTCCGCACATGGGAAGCGGGCATGCGCCTCGGCGACAAGGAGCGCGGCCTGCTCGACGCGAGCCTGTCGGTCTCGCACACGCGCTGGCGCGATATCCAGGCCGATTTCATCGACAGCAACGGCTTTCCGACCACCGCCAATATCGGCGACGGCCGGATCACCAGCGTATCGGGCGCGGTCGCGATCCGGCCGACGTCGGCGCTGACCTTCGATTTCGGCGCGGTCTATAATCACAGCCGGGTCGACGATCTCTCGCTGCAGATCCGGCCGATATTCGATATCGCGCCCGCGCGCCTCGGCCGCATCCCGAATGTCGCGAGCCACGCGGTTCGGGGAGCGGTGACATATGCCACGATGGTCGGTGACGAGGATGTCCGGATCAACGGCTGGGCCAATTATATCGGTCCGTCGCGGCTCGGGATCGGGCCGGTGCTGGGCGAAAGCCAGGGCGACTATGTCGATACCGGAATCGCCATGCGCGTCGGCAACGCGCGGCGCGGCCTGTCGCTGACGTTCACCAATTTGTTCGATTCACGCGGAAACCGTTTTTCGCTGGGAACCCCGTTCGTCGAAGGGAATGAGGGATTCATGACCCCGCTGCGTCCGCGTACGCTCCGCCTCGGCATCGACGTCGCCTATTAGGTGCTTAGCGCCGGGTAGCCAAGCCGCGGCGCCGGCCCGGAGGATCGCGGACGACGTGGCCAAACCACGCCCGCAGTTCTCTCTTTTGTTCAGGAATGGCGCACCCGGAACGATTCGAACGTCCGACCCCCAGATTCGTAGTCTGGTGCTCTATCCAGCTGAGCTACGGGTGCGTGGAGACGCGCCTTTAAGGGGCTGCGCGACAACGCGCAACCCCCTTTGGGCGATTATTTTCGCAGCGCCGCCTGCGCCGCCGCGAGGCGCGCGATGGGCACGCGGTAGGGCGAGGCGCTGACATAGTCGAGTGCGGTCTTCTCGCAGAAATGGATGCTCGGCGCGTCGCCGCCATGCTCGCCGCAAATGCCCATCTTGATGCCGGGGCGCGTCCCCCGGCCGCGCTCCGCCGCCAGTTCGATGAGCTGGCCGACACCCTCGACATCGAGGCTGACGAACGGGTCGGTGACGAAGATGCCCTTGTCGACATATTGCGTCAGGAAACGGCCCGCGTCGTCGCGGCTGATGCCGATCGTCGTCTGCGTCAGGTCGTTGGTGCCGAAGCTGAAGAATTCCGCCGCCTCGGCGATCTCGCCCGCCATCAGCGCGGCGCGCGGCAGTTCGATCATCGTTCCGACCAGATAGGCGATCTCGCGGCCCTTTTCGGCGAACACCGCCTTGGCCGCCGCGTCGACGACCGCCTTCATCAGGTCGAACTCGCGGCGCGTGGCGACGAGCGGGATCATCACTTCGGGAATCGGCGCCGCGCCCGTCTCGGCGGCAACGTCGCACGCCGCCTCGAAGATCGCGCGCGCCTGCATTTCGTATATTTCGGGATAGCTGACGCCCAGGCGGCAACCGCGATGGCCGAGCATCGGGTTGAATTCGTGCAGTTCGTTGGCGCGCGCCTTCAGCGTCTCGATGCCGACGCCCGCCGCCGCCGCGACCTCGGCGAAATCCTCTTCGCGCGTCGGCAGGAATTCGTGCAGCGGCGGGTCGAGCAGGCGGATGGTGACGGGCAGCCCCGCCATCACGCGGAAGATCGCGGCGAAATCACCGCGCTGTTCGGGCAGCAGCTTGGCGAGCGCGGCGCGGCGGCCGTCCTCGCTGTCGGCCAGGATCATCTCGCGCACCGCCGTGATGCGCGCGGCGTCGAAGAACATATGCTCGGTGCGGCACAGCCCGATGCCCTCCGCGCCGAAATCGCGCGCGACCTGCGCGTCGGCGGGGGTTTCGGCGTTGGTGCGCACTTTCATGCGGCGCACCTTGTCGGCCCAACCCATCAGCGTGCCAAAATCGCCGACCAGTTCGGGCAGCAGCGTCGGAACCTCGCCCGCCATCACTTCGCCGGTCGAGCCGTCGAGCGTCAATATGTCGCCTTCGCGAAGCTCTCGCCCCGCGACGCGCAGCACGCGCGCATGGCCATCGATGGCAAGCCCGCCCGCGCCCGAGACGCAGGGGCGCCCCATGCCGCGCGCGACCACCGCAGCGTGGCTGGTCATCCCGCCGCGCGCCGTCAAAATGCCCTTGGCGGCGTGCATGCCGTGGATATCCTCTGGGCTGGTCTCGACGCGGACGAGGATCACCGCCTCACCCATGCCCGCCGCCTTTTCGGCGTTGTCGGCGTCGAACATGATCTTGCCCGACGCGGCGCCGGGGCTGGCGGGCAGCCCCTTGGTCAGCACGTCGCGCGGCGCCTTGGGATCGAGCGTCGGGTGGAGAAGCTGGTCGAGCGCGCCGGGGTCGACGCGCTGCACCGCTTCCTCTTCGCTGATCAACCCTTCGGCGGCCATCTCGACGGCAATGCGGAGCGCCGCCTTGGCGGTGCGCTTGCCCGAACGGGTCTGCAGCATCCACAATTTGCCGCGCTCGACCGTGAACTCGATGTCCTGCATGTCGCGATAATGGGTTTCGAGCGTGTCGAAGACGCGGCCCAGTTCCGCGAACGTCTCCGGCATCGCCTCTTCCATGGAGAGCGGCTTGGCGCCCGCCTTCTCGCGCGCGACCTTCGTCAGATATTGCGGCGTGCGGATGCCGGCGACGACATCCTCGCCCTGCGCATTGATCAGCCATTCGCCGTACCAGGCGCGCTCGCCCGTCGCCGGGTCGCGCGTGAAGGCGACGCCCGTGGCCGAGGTGTCGCCCATGTTGCCGAACACCATCGCCTGCACATTGACGGCTGTGCCCCACTCGCCGGGAATGCTGTTCAGGCGGCGATAGACTTTCGCGCGGTCGCTTTCCCAGCTGGCGAAGACGGCGCCGATCGCGCCCCACAGCTGGTCCTTGGGTTCCTGCGGGAAAGGCGCGCCGGTCTCGCGCGCGACGATCTTGTGATATTCGCCGACCAGCAGCTGCCAGTCCTCCGCCGACATCTCGGTATCGAGGAAGAATCCCTTGTCTTCCTTGGCGATTTCCAGTGCTTCCTCGAACTCCGCATGGTCGAGACCCATGACGACGTCGGCATACATCTGGATGAAGCGGCGATAGCTGTCCCACGCGAAGCGCGCATCGCCCGACGCCTCGGCCAGCCCGGCCACGGTCGTGTCGTTGAGTCCGAGGTTGAGGACCGTGTCCATCATCCCCGGCATCGACACGCGCGCGCCCGAACGCACCGACACCAAGAGGGGGTTCGCGGGATCGCCGAAGCGCTTGCCGGTGATGCCCTCGATATGGGCGATGCCGCTTACGACATCCTCGGCCAGCCCGGCGGGAAATTGCTCGCCGTTCCGGTAATAGGCCGTGCAGACTTCGGTGGTGATCGTGAAACCCGGCGGCACCGGCAGGCCGATCGAGGCCATTTCGGCAAGGTTCGATCCCTTGCCGCCCAGCAATTCCTTCGACCGTTCGCTGGTGGTCGCGTCGCCACCGAACAGATGCACCATCGTCGTCATGTCTTACTCCTGCTGCCCCGGGGAGGAGGTTTGGCGGGGAAATAGATAGGCCATCGCGCGGCGTCGATTCAGAATTACTTCGCGCGTTATAACCGTAGCGTCAGCCCTCGATCCTCGAGAAGTCGGCGACGCCGTGCACCGCGCCGGTAAATCGCGCGAGCAGGCCCAGCCGCCACGCACGGATCGCGGGATCGGGATCGTTGACCATCACGCCGTCGAAAAAGGCGTCCACCGCCGAACGCAAGGTGGCGAGCGCGGCCATGGCGTCGGTGAAGCGTTCCTCCGCGACCGCTTTTTGCGCAGCCGGTTCGGCGGCGTCGAGCGCGGCGAGCAAAGCCCGATCCATCTCCGTCGTCCCCGCGAAGGCGGGGGCCGTCATCGTGGGAGCGATGCCGCCAGAGGTCCCCGCCTTCGCGGGGACGACGTCCTTTTCCGCCTGCTTCAGGATATTCGCCGCGCGCTTGTAGCCCGCGAGCAGATTGGCGCCATCGTCGCTGGCCATGAAGCCTTGCAGCGCCTGCACGCGGGCGAGCAAGCGGACGAGATCATCCTCGCCTCCCAATGCGAACACCGCGTCGATCAGGTCGTGTCGGACCCCGGCCTCGCGTTGCTGGACTTTCAGGCGGTCGGCGAAGAAGTCGAGCAGATCGCCCTCGCCCACCGCGAAACGCAGGCCGTTTTCGGTGACGATACGGATGATGCCGAGCGCGGCGCGGCGCAGCGCGAAAGGGTCTTTCGATCCCGTGGGCTTTTCGTCGATCGCGAAGAAGCTGCGCAGCGTGTCGAGCTTGTCCGCCAGCGCCACAGCCACCGTCACCGGCGCGGTCGGCACGTCGTCGCCTTGCCCGACCGGCTTGTAATGGTCGCGGATCGCCTCGGCGACGGCGCCCGGCAGGCCTTCGGCGCGCGCGTAATAGCCGCCCATCAGCCCCTGCAATTCGGGGAACTCGCCGACCATTTCGGTGACGAGATCGGCCTTCGCCAGCCGCGCGGCGAGTTCGGCGTGATCGGCCAACTCCGTCGCCTCCGCGCAGGCGGGGGCCGCCGTTGTTGGAGCACGGCCGCCAGCGGTCCCCGCCTGCGCGGGGACGACAATATTTTCTTCGACCAGCCACCGCGCCAGCTTCGCGACACGCTCCACCTTGTCGGCGACACTGCCGAGCTTTTCGTGGAAGGTGATGTTCGCCAGTTTCTCGCCATGCTGCGCCAGCGTCTTCTTCTGATCCTGTTCCCAGAAGAATCGCGCGTCGGCGAGGCGCGCGGCGAGCACCTTACGGTTGCCCGCGACGATCGCCGCGCCGCCGTCGCTCGCGGCGATGTTCGCGGTACAGACAAAGCCGTTGGCCAGCTTTCCGTCGGCGCCGTTCACGACGAAATATTTCTGGTTCACGCGCGCGCTGAGCTGAATCACTTCCGGCGGCACCGTCAGATAGTCCGCGTCGAAACGCCCGAGCAGCGGCACGGGCCATTCCGTGAGACCCGCATTCTCGACCACCAGCCCCTCGTCCTCCACCAGCGTCAATCCGGCATCGGCGGCGGCCTTGGCGGCGCCTTCGCGGATGATCGCCTGGCGTTCGTCCTGATCGACGATGACATGGCAGGCGCGCAGCTTGTCGGCATAATCCGCCGCCGAACCGATGGTGATCTCGCCCGGACAATGGAAGCGGTGGCCGCGCGTTGCAAAGCCCGACGCGATTCCGCCGATTTTGCACGGCACCAGTTCTTCGCCGAACAGAGCGACGATGCCCGACAGCGGGCGCACCCAGCGCAGGCTTTCGCTGCTGCTGCTGTCCTTGCCCCAGCGCATCGACTTGGGCCAGGCGAAGGCGCGGACGATCGCCGGGATCGCCTCTGCCAGCACGTCCTTCGTCGCGCGGCCCGGCTTGTCGATCACCGCGAACCAGATGCCGTCACGGTCCTGAAGCCGATCCTGCGTCAGCCCGGTCTTGCGCAGGAAGCCCTCGAGCGCCTGCGGCGGCGCGCCGGTGCGCGGGCCTTTCAGTTCCTCGCTGACGGCGGCGGTCGCCTGCGGCAGGTCCTTCGCGATCAGCGCGAGGCGGCGCGGCGTCGACCAGATCGTCAACGCGCCAACGTCCAGCCCCGCCTCCGTCATCTGGGCGCGAAACAGCTTGTCCAGCTCGGCGCGCGCACCCACCTGCATTCGCGCGGGGATTTCCTCGCTGCGCAGTTCGAGAAGAAAGTCGGTCACAGCGTCCACCCCGGATATTTCGCGGTCCAGTTTTCGGACTGGCTGTCGATCCACGCCTTGCAGCTTCCCTTGGCGAGGTCGCGGACGCGGGCCATGTAGTTGGCGCGTTCCTGCACGCTGATCACGCCGCGCGCCTGCAAGAGGTTGAACAAATGGCTCGCCTCGATCGCCTGATCATAGGCGGCGAGCGGAACCCCCGCGTCGATCGCGCGCCGGCATTCGCTCTCGGCCGCCTTGAAGCCCGCGAACAAGCTGTCGGTGTCGGCGACCTCGAAATTCCATTTCGAGAATTGCCGCTCATTCTCCAGGAACACATCGCCATAGCTGACGGCGGGCACGTCGCCGACCGCGTCGGAAAAGCGCAGGTCGTACACATTGTCGACACCCTGGATATACATGGCGAGCCGTTCGAGACCGTAAGTGATCTCGCCCGCGACGGGCTTGCAGTCGAAACCGCCCATTTGCTGGAAATAGGTGAATTGCGTGACTTCCATGCCGTCGCACCACACTTCCCAGCCCAGCCCCCAGGCGCCGAGCGTCGGCGATTCCCAGTCGTCCTCGACGAAGCGGATGTCGTGGAGCAAGGGATCGATGCCGATCGCGGCGAGGCTACCAAGATATTGTTCCTGCAAGTCGGCGGGCGACGGCTTCAATATCACCTGATATTGATAATAATGCTGAAGCCGCATGGGATTCTCGCCATAGCGGCCGTCGGTCGGGCGACGGCTCGGCTGGACATAGGCGACGTTCCACGGCTCCGGTCCCAGGCTGCGCAGCGTGGTCGCGGGATGGAAGGTGCCCGCGCCGACGCGCATGTCATAGGGCTGGAGGATCGCACAGCCGCGCGCCGCCCAATAGGCGTGCAGCGTCAGGATCATGTCCTGAAAGCTCAGTGGTTTCTTGTCCGCCCCGTCGGCCACGGTCCGCCTTCTTTCGCAGGTGCAATATATGTCGCCGCCCTTGGCGCAGCGCAGGCGCAGGGTCAAGGGCGCGCGCGGCCCGAAGAGCCGCCTCCGTCCCTTCGCCGTCGGGATATTTTGCTATCTGGGAAAGATCGCGACATAATTGCCGCACTCCCTCTCCGCCCCGATACGAAAGGCATTCCCCCGATGATGAAATGGCTCAAGACGCTGGCGGCCGTCTGTTTCCTGATTCCGCTGGCGCCCCAGGCCCTCGCGGTCCCCGCGGCCGCCACGGACGCCGACCCCGCGCTGTGGGTGGTGAAGGACGAGGACACGACCGTCTATCTGTTCGGCACCGTCCATGTCCTGAAGCCGGGTCTCAGCTGGTTCGACGAAGCCGTAAAGGAGGCGTTCGACAAGTCCGACGCGCTGGTGATGGAGGTCGTGCTGCCGGAGGACCCGGCGGAGGCCGCACAGGTCATGATCCCGATGGCGATCGACCAGAGCGGCAAGACCCTGTCCTCCCGCCTCGATCCCGACCAGCTCGAGGCCTATGGCGCGGCGATGGAGAGCGTCGGCCTGCCCGCCCGGCAATTCGACATGTTCGAACCGTGGTTCCCGGCGATGACGCTGTCGGTGCTGCCGCTCACCAAGCTCGGCTATGACGCCGAACAGGGCGTGGAAAAGCAACTGACGCGCTTCGCGAAGGAGGCGGGAAAGCCGATCGAGGGGTTCGAGACGCTGACCGAACAGATCGGCTTTTTCGACACGCTGCCCGAAACGGCCCAGATCGCCTTTCTCAATTCCGTGGTCCGCGAACTCGACAAGCTGGGTCCGACGCTCGACACGCTGGTCGTGCAATGGTCGCAGGGCGATACGGAGGCGCTTGCCGCGACGATGAACGAAAGCCTCGCCGCGACGCCCGATCTGGCGCAGACGCTGCTGTACGACCGCAACGCGCGCTGGGCCGATGCGATCAAGGCACGGATGGAACAGCCGGGCACGCTGTTCGTCGCGGTCGGCGCAGGCCATCTGGCGGGCGAGAAAAGCCTTCAGGATTATCTGAAGGATCGCGGGCTGGTCGCCGAACGCGTCGTATATTGAGACCGAAGACCGCCCCTTCCACGCATTGGGTTCGCCGTGTCGCGGCGGCGCTTTTGCCGCTGCTGCTCGCCGCCTGCGGCGCGGACGGCGGCGGGACGGAGGCACGGCCCGCCCTGTGGGTGGCGGCGGACGCGGACACGCGCATCTATCTGCTCGGGACGATGCACGCGCTGCCGCGCGGCACCGACTGGGACGAGGCCGAAGTCGGCAAGGCCATCCACGCCGCCGACGAGCTAGTGATGGAGCTGTCGCCGCGGGAACTGGCCCGCGCGGGTGATGTGTTTCGCACGCTGGCGCCGCGCGCCGCGCCGCTGGCGATGGAGAAGCGGCTGCCGCAAGCCGCACTCGCCCCTTATCGCGCGCTGGAGGTGCGCGGCGGCGATACGCTCGACGACTGGGCGATCCTGGTACTGATGGGGCAGCGCGCGGCGGAGCGCGCGAAGCTGTCGTCCGCCGACGGCGTCGAAACCGGGCTGACGGCCGCTTTCCGCAAGGCCGGCAAGCCGATCAGCGGGCTGGAGACGGCGGAGGCGCAGCTGATGCTGTTCGAAACGCTCGATCCCGCAACGCAGCGCGCGCTGCTGACGCGCGCCGCGGCACGCGCCGACCGCGCGACGCAGGAGATCGCGGCCCTGACCGCCGCCTGGGCGCGCGGCGACGTCGCGGCGCTCGAACGGCTGATCAACGAGGATGTCGACGCCGTCCCCGCCGCGCGCCGCGCGATCGTCACGGACCGCAACCGCGCCTGGGCCGACTGGGCGAAGCGGCGCATGGACCGGCCCGGCACGGTGCTGATGGCGGTCGGCGCGGGGCATCTGGTCGGCGCGGACGGCGTTCCGGCCCTGCTGGAGGCGGAGGGGTTCGAGGTGCGCCGCGTGCAGTAACCCGATTCCCTCCTCCCGCAAGCGGGAGGGGAGATAGCGCTTCTCCAGCCCTTGCATTTCCGCCGCCGCGCCGCTATGCGCCCCGGCTTCCGTCATGGTCATCCCTGGAGGCGTGGCGGACTGTGTAACTGTTTCTCGGAGAAATATTATGAGCGATCAGCTTGTGCTGACGGCCGAGACGCGGACGCGCGGAGGCAAGGGAGCCTCGCGTGAACTGCGTCGCAACGGCCGCGTCCCCGCCGTCGTCTATGGCGGCAAGGAAGAACCCCTGATGATCCACGTCGAGGAAAAGCTGCTGATGAAGCAGCTGATGACGGGTCACTTCATGAACTCGGTCGTGATGATCGACGTCGGCGGAAAGTCCATCCGCACGCTGCCCAAGGACGTCGCCTTCCACCCCGTCAAGGATCGCCCGATCCACGCCGACTTCCTGCGCATCGCCAAGGACGCCAAGGTCCAGGTCGCGGTGCCGGTGCTGTTCGCCAACGAAGAGAAGTCGCCGGGCCTGAAGCGCGGCGGCGTCCTCAACATCGTCCGCCACGAACTGGAACTGGTGTGCGACGCGGACAAGATCCCCGACGACATCACGATCGACGTCACGGGCTTCGACGTCGGCGATTCGATCCACATCAGCCATGTGAAGCTGCCCGCGGGCAGCGAAAGCGCGATCACCGACCGCGACTTCACCATCGCCACCATCGTCGCCCCGTCGGCGCTGAAGTCCAGCGATGGCGACACGACGAAGGATGACGGCGAAGCCGAAGAGGCCTGATCGCCTTAAAAGTTAAAAGAGCCGTGGTTAGTAAAGCCGTGTGTCCCCGCGAAGGCGGGGACCCATCTCCTGCCGGTTCCATCTTGCGCCGACCGGAGATGGGCACCCGCCTTCGCGGGTGCACACGGCTTTTTCCTTATTGGTAAGCCGTTTATCATCGACCCCCACAGAATTTGAAGCGGAGGGGAAGACATGCAGCTCTGGGTCGGTCTCGGCAATCCCGGTCCCCAATATGCGATGCACCGGCACAATGTCGGCTTCATGGCCGTCGACGTCATCGCCGACATCCACGGCTTTCCGCCGCCTGCCAAGAAATTCCAGGGCTGGGTGCAGGACGGCCGCATCGGCGGCCAGCGCGTGCTGATCCTGAAACCCGCGACCTTCATGAACGAAAGCGGCCGCAGCGTGCGCGCCGCGCTCGATTTCTACAAGCTGACGCCGCGGGACGTCACCGTCTTCTACGACGAACTCGACCTCGCGCCGATGAAGGTCAAGGTGAAGCAGGGCGGCGGCGCGGCGGGGCATAACGGCATCCGCAGCCTGATCCAGCATATCGGCGACGATTTCCGCCGCGTCCGGATCGGCATCGGCCATCCGGGACACAAGGATCGCGTCACGGGCCATGTCCTCGGCAATTACCACAAGAGCGAAATCGAGCCGCTGTCCGACCTGCTCGGCGCGATCGGAGCGGAGGCGCCATGGCTCGCCGAAGGCGACGACGCGCGCTTCATGAGCGATCTGGCATTGCGGTTGCAGGCCTGACTCGACGCCCGATTTTGCGCTTCGGCCAAAGCCGTGCATGATGGTTCCCTAAAAGGAGCCGTCCCATGTCCGACCGCAACCATCCCACGCGCCGTAGCCTCATCGGGGGCGCCGCCGCCCTCGCCGCCACGCCCCCTGCCCTGCTGCATGCGGCGACGCCCGCCGCCTTGCCGTCGCTGGCGGGACGCACGGTGCTGATCACCGGAACGTCGAGCGGCTTCGGCCGCGTCGGCGCGCTGCTCTATGCCCGCGCGGGGGCGAAGGTGATCGCGACGATGCGAGGCATGCCGCGTCCCGAGGCGGAGACGCTGGCCGCCGAAGCGGCAAAGGAAAAACTCGACCTGCATATCGTCGAGATCGACGTGACCAGCGACACGTCGGTCGCGGCGGGCACGGCGCGGGCGCTGGAGATCGCGGGCGGTCGCATCGACACGCTGGTCAACAATGCCGGCATCGGCATCACGGGTCCCATCGAGGTGCAGGATATGGAAGCGACGCGGCTGATCTTCGAAACCAATGTGATCGGCATCCAGCGGATGATCCGCGCGCTGTTGCCGCAGATGCGCGCCGCGAAGAGCGGGCAGATCTTCAACATCTCGTCGCAGCTCGGCCGCGTGATCGTCCCCGGCGGCGGCCATTATTCGGCGACCAAATTCGCGGTCGAGGCGCTGTCCGAACAAATGGCCTATGAGCTGGTCCCGCACGGCATCGACGTGACGATCATCCAGCCCGGCGGCTATCCCACCAAGGTCTGGGTCAACCGCAACATACTGACCGGCGCGCTGCGCGATCGCACGGCGCCGGAGTTGCTGGCCGCCTATGAACCCTTCACGCGCGGCATGGGGACGGAGGACGGCTCCGGCCGCAGCGCCGACCCCGCCGACGTGCCGCGCGCGATCGCCGAGATCATGGCGATGCCGGCCGGAAAACGCCCGCTGCGCCGCGCCGTCCACCCCGGTCCCAAGCCACAGGAGGCGATCAACCGCGTGGCGGCGGAGGTGCAGGTGGCATGGCTGGGGGGGTCGCCGCTGGGTCCGCTGATCAAGGCGGTGCATGATTAGGGCATCCAGCCTCATATCCGCCTCCCCCCCTCCCGTTCGTGTCGAGCGAAGTCGAGACACCCATCGTCGTGGCCGAAGGTCGATGGGTGTCTCGACTTCGCTCGACACGAACGGATCGGGAGGGTGCTGATTCAACGCAAGGCGTTCCCACCGGACGCACAAGAGGCTGGCCTTTCGCCGGGCCGCGCATTAGGGGCGCTGCCTTGCGAAAGGACATATCA
>PHEM01000354.1 GCA_002842935.1 Alphaproteobacteria bacterium HGW-Alphaproteobacteria-13
GGTTTGTCTATGTCGGTGAACCCGGTGACGACTTCCCCGACGACCTTCGTGCCTGCATGGCGATAGCCCGCCAACGTGGGTGCTGCTGGATCATGTTCGACCGGGATGCAGAGGCGTCCGCCGAGCTTCCAAGATACGATTGGTGACGACGATGCACACCAATGACGACACAGCATCGCGAACCGCAACGATCGCGCGCCTGAACGACAATGCACGCCTTGGCCTCGATCGCCGCGCGCGCGTCCAGTTCACGAGCAATTGCCTCGAGACATTCCGACCGACACCGGAAACCCATGTGGCATTCGTCCAGGCCGAGCTGCTCAAAGCATTTCGCCACTGCGAATTCGCGGCCGACAGTCCCGAACATGACTTCGCCTCGATCCTCCACCGCGAACGCAAAGTCTGGATGAAGATCGATTATTACGATCTGGCCTGTGACTATGGTTCGGAGGATCCAGCGAACGCCGAGATCACGACCCGGGTAATCACAATCCTGTTGCCTGAGGACTATTGAGGTCGCCGCTTCAACCGTCTCATTCCCGTCCGAATCTCGACGATATCGGCTTTACCTGAAGGACAATGCCATGCGGACCCTCGCCACGTTTGAAAACGCGTACCGGCTAGCAAGCGCCATGTCGGATCACACATCCGGCGCTTACGTCATCGTCGCCACGGACGATCCTGATCAGCCTCATCGCATCGAGCCCGCCGCTGGACAGCCTGACGCGATAGCCCTCATCTCGGGCGATGACGTTCCGCAAATCTGGCCTCGCGCATCCGTACGCCGGTGAGGGCCGCGCGGGCTTCTGCTCGCAGAGCCGGATTTACCTATTCGTCCAAGGGATGACGCAATGTGCTTCAGGCTGACCATGGTCGTTATACCGGACGACATCAATCGCGCCTCCGAGCCAGTGGCAGGCGGAGTATGGCCAGATGGGGAGTTGCGGTAGAACAAGGCCAGAAATCATTCCCAATAGGAAGACCGCCACGATCCCAACAAGACGTTTCATGTGTTTCTCTCAGTGAAACTGTTCACATCATCAATGCGCCGTCGACGTCCCAGCCACAACAATCGGGCTTCCAGCTCCCAAAGCGGACTGCAGCCGGTCTCCGGGTCGCCACGTCATATGCTGGACGCCCTGCGTTTTCATGAGCTGCGCCAACGCTTCATCATAGCGCGGTTCGGGAAGGTTATGCGCGAGGTACACCGCAGTCGCCTCAGAGCCGGTGTCGGTCAGGGTCAAGCTCGCGATCGGCATCTCGAGTCCGAGATTGACGCGCATCCCCTTCACGAAATGTCGCTGGTCTTCCACCGCGTGCGTAACCAGCGAACGCTCTTCCAGACCTTCATATGGAAGCCACTCGCGTGTCACCGGCATCACCGACATCTCGAAGATTTGCGCGAGCCCCGAGGCCCCCATGGCAAAGCTCGCCGCAATCATAAGATGACCGTCCCGGTCATCCGAGCGCCACAACTCCTCTTCGGCCGCAAATCGCTTGTGAAAGCGGCGCGCCATGTCCGCATCCATCAGGAACGGGAAATTCGGCAAATGCTTGATCAGGATCTTTTCGCCGAAGCGAGCAGTCTCGATCGAGCGGACCTCGCCAATCAGCAGCATGATGTGGTCCGGCGTCGACCTCGCCAAAGCCAGCTCGGCATGTTGACGGCCGACTATGCCATCCTTGTCATCGAGCCGGAATGTCTCCGGGATGAAAAGCCGCGGCGCCAACGAATCTCCGCGGACCTTGCAGCCGAGTGCCGCATTCAGCAGCTGCCGGCGCACAATATACCAGTTCCGCTTTCCAGCCATGCGCGGATGCCAATGCGTGAGCTGCGCCCGATCCCACAGGAAATGTAGCAGCCCGCGCATCGTCAGGCGCTGTCCCGTCGCTTTCACGTCAGGCTTGTCATTCGTGAACGACGCCGGCGCCGCGCGCGCGGGCCCCTTCGACAGCGGAAACCCGAATTTCAGCGTGGTCACGCCGTTGTCGATATCGTCGACGATCGCGCTGCCGAGCACTTGGCCAAGGCCAGTCAGATGATCCGGCGCTTCATAATGATCGCAGTTAGGCGCATGTTGCGGGCCCGTACCGGGCCACCGCGACAAAACATGGCCGCCGTGCCGATGCGCGATATACAGATCGAGCTCGATATCGCGCCGGCACAGACAGCGGACAGCCTGCTTCAACGTATAGGCCCGCGCCACCATCTGATCGAACCCATGTTCGCCTGCGGCAATCTCCCGGTCGATCACATAGTAGCGCTGCATCGTCAGTCCTCCTGAAGCAATTTAGCCGGAAGAAACGGCGTCCAATGCTCACCGAGCTCGAACTGTGCGTCGAACTTCGCGCGCGGGCCTTCCGGGCTCGACGTCCAATAGGGATTGCCCGTCTTCGACGGCGCCAGCCCACGGCGGCTCGTTTCGACCCACAAACTGGCGCGTGCCGCCATCAGCTTCTCCAGCTCGCTGAAGCAGGTCGCAACAGCCAGCGGATCGCGGCCTGCAACCGAGTACCAAAGGCAACGCTGATAATCGTCACCGTCGCGGCCGAGGATCTCGGCAAGCCTACGCTTGCCATCGTCCTCGCCGCGAACGATCCGGTTCATGGCCTCGCAAAGCTCCAGGACCGCGCGGAAACCGGCGATCGCATCGATGCCGATGCTCGCGCCGGCAAGCGCGCGCGCTTCCCATGTCTGGCTATCATCGTCACGAACGTCGTAAAGCGCCCCGTCGATGTCGATACCTTCAAGCCACTGATCAGTGAAACCCATGAAACACTCCTCTAATAAGGGTCGAACATAAATCGAACATCGGCAATCTTTCAAGAGTCCGCATGAAGATTTACATGAAATATTTGGACGCAAATTCCATAGCGATTGCCAATTTGCGCCATCACGATGCTTCCGCCTTCAGCCGCTTGTGAACAGCCTGTCGGCTAACGCCCAACAACTTTGCGGCACCCGCAACGGAAAGCGGCGGTTCCGCGGCCATCAGCTTTCGTGCCATCGACCATTGTTCATCGCTGATGGTCGGCGGACGTCCTCGCTGCCTTGTCGCGCCGGTGGACGCAGCAAGTGCAGCGATGCTCCGTTCGGCCATCACATCCCGTTCGAACCGAACGAATGCGTCCACCATATGGAAGAACATCTGCCCCGTCGGCGTGACTGTCTCGATCTCCTCGCTCAACGACCGGAATGCAAATTTGCGACTACCGAACAGCTGCAGCTCAAGCATGAGCGTGCTCAGTGACCGCGACAGACGATCGAGCCGCCAGACGATGATTTCGTCGCCCGCCTGGGCCCGCCGGAGCATGTCGTTATAGGCGGGCTTGATGACCGCCGAACCTGGTACGCCGACATCCTCATAGATG
>PHEM01000013.1 GCA_002842935.1 Alphaproteobacteria bacterium HGW-Alphaproteobacteria-13
TGACGCCGACGCAGAAGAAGAGCGCGGCCGACACCACCCCGTGGCTGAGCATGATGATCAGCGCGCCCTCGATCCCCTGCTGGTTGAAGGCGAACAGGCCCGCCGTGACGATCGCCATATGCGCGACCGAGGAATAGGCGATCAGCTTCTTCATGTCCTGCTGCACCAGCGCGACGAGGCTGGTGTAGACGACCGCGATCATCGACAGGATGAACACCAGCCACATCAGTTGCGCCGAGGCGTCGGGGAACATCGGCATCATGAAGCGGATGAAGCCATAGCTGCCCATCTTCAGCAGCACGCCCGCCAGGATCATCGAACCCGCCGTCGGCGCCTGCACATGCGCGTCGGGAAGCCAGGTGTGAACCGGCCACATCGGCATCTTGACCGCAAGGCTGGCGAAGAAGGCGAGCCACAGCCATGTCTGCATCTCGACCGGGAAGTCGTAGTTCAGCAGCGTTGGAATGTCGGTCGTACCCGCTTCGCGGATCATCGCGATCATCGCGATCAGCATCAGCACCGATCCGAGCAGCGTATAGAGGAAGAATTTGAACGCCGCATAGATGCGGTTCTGTCCGCCCCAGATGCCGATGATGAAATACATCGGGATCAGGCCCGCTTCGAAGAAGATGTAGAACAGCAGCAGGTCCTGCGCCATGAAGACGCCCAGCATGACGACTTCCATGATCAGGAACATCGCCATGTACAGCCCGACGCGCTTCGTCACCGACTCCCAGCTTGCGAGGATGCACAGCGGCATCAGGAAGACGCTGAGCATGATCAGCATCAGCGCCATGCCGTCGATGCCGAGTGCCCACTGGAAGCGCCCGAACAGGTCGGCGCGCTCCGTGAACTGCCACTGCGCGCCGCCGATGTCGAAATTCGCCCACATGACGATACCGAGCGCGAGGTCGGCCAGCGTCGCGACGAGCGCGATCATCCGCGCGTTGCGGTCGCCCGCATAGAGGCAGGCGATGGCGGCGAGCGCCGGGATCGCCAGCATCAGCGAAAGGATGGGAAGCCCGCTCACAGGAACTTCACCATGGCCCAGCTGGCCAGGCCGACAAGACCCAGCAGCATCACGAACGCATATCCATAAACATAACCCGATTGCAGCCGGACCGCGAGCCGGGTCCCCCCTTGCACGAGCGCCGCGGCGCCATCGGGACCGAAGCGGTCGATGGTGCCTTCATCCCCGCGCTTCCAGAAGAAGCGCCCGATCGCGAAGGCGGGCTTCACGAACAGGACGTTATACAGCTCGTCGAAATACCATTTGTTGTACAGGAACTTGTGCAGCATCCCGAACTGCGCGACGAAGCGCGCAGGCAGCGTGGTGTTACGGATATAGCTGTTCCACGCGAGGAACAGGCCGATCGCCATCACCGTGAACGGCATCCACTTGACCCACAAGGGCACTTCATGGGCCGCGTGCATCAGATGTTCGTCGAACGCGAGGCTGCCGTTCCAGAAGGCCGCCCCTTCCTCCGGATAGATGAACGGATGGTGGAACAAGATGCCCGCGAACACCGCGCCGAGCGACAGCACGCCCAGCGGGATCAGCATGCTGATCGGGCTTTCATGCGGGTGATAGCCCGCCGTGCCGTCGCCCTGCGCACCATGCGCCTCGCCGTGATGGGCGCGACCGCCATGGCCATGATCGTCATGCACCGCATGCTGGATATGCTCGCTCTGTTCCCAGCGCGGCTTGCCGAAGAAGGTCAGGAAGACGAGGCGCCACGAATAGAAGCTCGTCAGCAGCGCGGCGAAGATGCCGACCCAGAAGGCGATCTGTCCGCCGCCCCCGGCCGCGAACGCGGCTTCGAGGATGCCGTCCTTCGAATAGAAGCCCGCAAAACCGGCAACGCCGGCGATGCCGACGCCGGTGATCGCCAGCGTCCCCATCATCATCGCCCAATAGGTCAGCGGGATATGCTTCCTGAGGCCGCCGTAATAGCGCATGTCCTGTTCGTGGTGCATCGCGTGGATGACGCTGCCCGCTCCCAGGAACAGCAAGGCCTTGAAGAAGGCGTGCGTGAACAGGTGGAACATCGCCGCGCCATAGGCGCCGACGCCCGCCGCGAAGAACATATAGCCGAGCTGCGAACAGGTCGAATAGGCGATGACGCGCTTGATGTCCCACTGCGTCGTGCCGACCGTCGCGGCGAACAGGCAGGTCGCGGCGCCGACGAAGGTGACGACGCCCAGCGCGACGGGCGCGGCCTCGAACATCGGCGACAGGCGGCACACCATGAACACGCCCGCCGTGACCATCGTCGCGGCGTGGATCAGCGCCGACACCGGCGTCGGTCCCTCCATCGCGTCGGGAAGCCAGGTGTGCAGGCCGAGCTGCGCCGACTTGCCCATCGCGCCGACGAACAGCAGCAGGCACAGCACGGTCATCGTGTCGAAACGCTGACCGAAAAAGCCGATCGTCGAACCCGCCATGCCCGGCGCGGCGGCGAGGATGTCGGGGATCGAGACGGTCTGGAACACGAGGAAGGTGCCGAAGATGCCGAGCATGAAGCCAAGGTCGCCGACGCGGTTGACGACGAACGCCTTGATCGCGGCGGCATTGGCGCTGGGTTTCTTGTACCAGAAACCGATCAGCAGATAGGAGGCGAGACCCACACCTTCCCAGCCGAAGAACATCTGGACGAGGTTGTTCGCGGTCACGAGCATCAGCATCGCGAAGGTGAACAGCGACAGATAGGCGAAGAAACGCGACTGGTCCGGGTCCTCGCTCATATAGCCCCAGCTATAGAGGTGAACGAGCGCCGACACGGTCGTGACCACGACCAGCATCACGGCGGTCAGCGTGTCGACGCGCAGTTCCCAGTTGAACTGGAGCGCGCCCGACTGGACCCAGTGCAGCACCGGCGTCACGCCCGCCTCGCCGCTTCCGGCGACGAAGGACAGGAAGATCGGCCAACTGAGCGCGCAGCTGATGAACAGCGCGCCCGTGGTCACGGCCTTCGCGGCGGTGGCGCCGATGAAACGCTGGCCAAGGCCTGCGACAAGCGCCGCGAGCAGCGGCAGGAAAACGATCGCCTGGATCACCGGCTTACCCCTTCATCCGGTTGGCATCGTCGACGGCGATGGTGCCGCGGCCTCGGAAATAGATGACGAGAATGGCGAGTCCGATCGCCGCCTCGCCCGCGGCCACGGTCAGCACGAACATCGCGAACACCTGTCCGACAAGGTCGCCCAGCGCGGCGCTGAACGCGACGAGGTTGATGTTCACCGCCAGCAGGATCAGCTCCACCGCCATCAGGATGACGATGATATTCTTGCGGTTGATGAAGATGCCGAGCACGCCCAGCGTGAACAGCACCGCCGACACGGCGAGATAATGGCCGACGGAGATCATGCGTCGATCCTCCCCACTTGTGGGGAGGTGGCAGCCGCGCAGCGGCTGACGGAGGGGGCTGTCGTGGCCCGCTCACGTCGCGCAGGACCGCAGCCCCCCTCCACCACCGCTTCGCGGCGGTCCCCCTCCCCGCAAGCGGGGAGGATTTGATAGACCGACATCACAACTCAACCCCCTGCCCGACGCCTGGATCGACAAGCCGTGTCGCTTCCTCGGAACGGCGGCGCACCTGCGCTGCGATATTCTGGGTCCGCACGCCCCCGCGCTGGCGATGCGTCAGCACGATCGCGCCGATCATCGCGACCAGCAGGATGATGCCCGCCGCCTCGAACAGGAAGATGTAGCGCGTGTAGAGCAGCTCGCCGATCTGCTGGATATTGCTCTTGTCGGCGGTCATGGGCGCGACGCGCGACGCGAGGTCGATCTGGCCCGCGCTCCACGCGAACACCGCGACGACCAACTCGGCCGCGAGGATGATCGCGACCAGCGCGCCCAGCGGCAGATAGCGCACGAAACCGGCGCGCAGCTCGGCGAAATCGATGTTCAGCATCATCACCACGAACAGGAACAGCACCGCGACCGCGCCGACATAGACGATGACGAGCAGCATCGCGATGAACTCCGCCCCCGCCAGCAGCATCAGCCCGGCCGCGTTGAAAAAGGCGAGGATCAGCCACATCACGCTGTGAACCGGGTTGCGCGCGAAGATCACCATCGCGGCGGAGGCTATGACCATGACGGCGAAGAGCCAGAAGGCGATGAGTTGGATCATGATTCCCCCGTCGCCCCCGCGAAGGCGGGGGCCGTTGGCGTGAGTGCACGGCCTCCAGCGGCCCCCGCCTTCGCGGGGGCGACGCAAACGATGTGAGTGGAAGGTGAGTGAATCATGTCCGCGCGGCCCTTACCGATAGGGCGCGTCGGCGGCAATATTCGCCGCGATCGCGCGCTCCCATTTGTCGCCGTTGGCGAGCAGCTTCGCCTTGTCATAGAGCAGTTCCTCGCGCGTTTCGGTCGCGAATTCGAAGTTCGGTCCCTCGACGATCGCATCCACCGGGCAGGCTTCCTGGCAGAAGCCGCAATAGATGCACTTGGTCATGTCGATGTCGTAACGCGTCGTGCGCCGCGACCCGTCCTCGCGCGGCTCCGCCTCGATCGTGATCGCCTGTGCGGGGCAGACAGCCTCGCACAGCTTGCACGCGATGCAGCGCTCCTCGCCGTTCGGATAGCGGCGCAGCGCATGCTCGCCGCGGAAACGGGGCGACAGCGGGTTCTTCTCGAACGGATAGTTGATCGTCGCCTTTGGCTTCCAGAAATATTTGAACGTGAGGGCGTGCGCCTTCACGAACTCCCACAAGGTGAAGCTTTTGACGAGATGGGCGATGGTCGTCATGAATACCTCGTCAGCATCAGCCAGCCGGAAATCAGGAAAATCCAGATCAGCGAGATCGGCAGGAATATCTTCCAGCCCAGCCGCATGAGCTGGTCATAGCGATAGCGCGGGACCGTCGCCTTGACCCAGCTGAAGATGAAGAAGAAGGCGAAGATCTTGGCGAACAGCCAGACGATGCCCGGAATGTCGAACCATGGGATCAGGTCGATGTTCAGCGGCGGCAGCCAGCCGCCCCAGAACAGAATCGCGTTGAGCGCGCACATCAGCAGCACGTTCGCATATTCGCCGAGCCAGAACAGCGCGAAGCTCATCGACGAATATTCAGTCTGATATCCCGCGACCAGCTCGCTTTCCGCCTCGGTCAGGTCGAACGGCGCGCGCGCGGTTTCGGCGAGCGCCGAGATCAGGAACATCACCGCCAGCGGGAACAGCAGCAGGTTGAAGCCGAAGGCGTTGACGATGCCGAACCCATGGCCGCGCTGCGCCTCGATGATCGCGTTGAGGTTGAAGCTGCCCGCGTACAGCACGACGCCGATCAGGATGAAACCGATCGACACTTCGTAAGAGATCATCTGCGCCGAGGCGCGCAGCGCGGAAAAGAAGGGATATTTCGAGTTGGACGACCAGCCCGACAGGATCACGCCATAAACCCCCAGCGACGAAATCGCGAGGATATAGAGCAGCCCGACGTTGATGTCGGCCAGCACCGCGCCCGAATTGAACGGGATCACCGCCCACGCCAGCAGCGCGACGGTGAAGGTGATGATCGGCGCGATCAGGAACAGGCCGCGATTGGCGCCCGAGGGAATGATCGTTTCCTGAAGGAAGACCTTCAGCCCGTCGGCGAAGCTTTGCAGCAGGCCGAAAGGCCCGACGACGTTCGGTCCGCGCCGCAGCGCCATCGCCGCCCAGATTTTGCGGTCGGCATAGATGATCATCGCCACCGCGAGCATCAGCGGCAGCGCGATCAGCAATATGCCGCAAATCGTCGCGACGCCCCACGCCCATTCATAGGACATGCCGAGGGAGATGAAGAAATCGGTCACAGTTCAGTTCCTCCCCGGAACGGGGAGGTGGCGCCGCGTAGCGGTGACGGAGGGGTCGAGACCTCTCGCCCTGCCGCACCGTTCCGGCCCCTCCACCGCTTCGCGGTCCTCCTCCCCGTTCCGGGGAGGAATTTCAGCGCGACACTCATTCCGCCGCCTCCGCATAATCCGCGCCGTGGAGCAGTTCGTCCGAGCAGCGCTGCATCGTCGGCGAGGCGCGGCAGATGGCGTTGGTGAGGTAGAAATCCTTGATCGGCGACGGGATTGCGCGCGCCTCCGGCTTCGCGGGCAGCTTCGGCTCCGACCAGCCGTAATCGACAAGCCCCTCGACGCCCAGCGCGGGCACCGCCGCGATCATCGCCGCGCGGCACTCGTCGAAGCTGTCGAAGCCGACCGACACGCCCAGCGCATCAGCGAGCGCGCGAAAGATGCTCCAGTCCTCGCGCGCGTCGCCGGGCGCGAACACGGCCTTTTCGCTGCGCTGGACGCGGCCCTCGGTGTTGACCGTGGTGAAATCCTTCTCGGTCCACGCGGCGGCGGGCAGGATGACATCGGCGGCATGCGCGCCCTTGTCGCCATGATGGCCGACATAGACTTTCAGCGTGCCCTCGAACGCCGCGAAATCGACTTCGTCGGCACCGAGGAAGAAGGCAAGCTTCGGCTTGGCCGCGACGATGTCCTTGATGCCGCCCGGCTGTGCATAGCCCAGCATCAGCGCGCCCATGCGCGCGGCCGAGAAATGAACGACGTCGAAGCCGTTCCAGCCGTCCTTGACTGCGCCCACGCCCTTGGCGAGCGCCAGCGCCGCGCCGTGCACGCCCGGAACCGACAGCGCGCCGCCGCCGAAGATCAGCATCGGCCGCTCCGCGCTCTTCAGCGCGTCGAGCGCCGCCTTGGGCAGCTTGGCGACCAGCGAGGCGTCGTCGCCGAGCCATTCGACCTTGTAAGTGAGGTCGATTTCCGGGCCGATGCCGAACGCCTTCGCGCCTTTCTTCCACACCGCCTTGCGAACGCGGGTGTTGATCAGCGGCGCCTCCCAGCGCAGGTTCGTGCCGACGAGCAGGATCACGTCGGCATTCTCCGCCTCGGCGATCGTGGTGTTGAAATTGACCGCCGACAGGCTGGTGACATCATAGTCGAGACCCGTCTGGCGCCCTTCGAGCAGGTTCGAGCCAAGCGCCGTCACCAGCGCTTTCGCCGCGAACATCGTCTCGCAGTCGACAAGGTCGCCCGCGATCGCCGCGACCGACGATCCCGCGTTTGCTCCCTTGATCGCGTCGAACGCCTCGGCCCATGTCGCCTCGACGAGCTGGCCATCCTTGCGCACATAGGGCCGGTCGAGGCGGCGGCGGATCAGGCCGTCGACATGGTGGCGCGTCTTGTCGCTCGCCCATTCCTCGTTCACATCGTCGTTGACGCGCGGCAGCACGCGCAGCACCTGCCGTCCCCGGCTGTCGATGCGGACATTGGTGCCGACCGCGTCCATCATGTCGATGCCCAGCGTCTTGGTCAGCTCCCATGGCCGCGCCTCGAACGCATAGGGCTTCGACGTCAGCGCGCCGACCGGGCAGAGATCGACGACATTGCCCGAAAGCTCGCTCGCGACCGCGCGCTCCAGATAGGAGGTGATCTGCATATTCTCGCCGCGATAAATGGCGCCGATATCCTCGACCCCCGCGACTTCCTCGGCGAAACGGACGCAGCGCGTGCACTGGATGCAGCGCGTCATCACCGTCTTGACGATCGGTCCCATATATTTCTCGGTCACGGCGCGCTTGTTCTCGTCATAGCGCGAGGCGCCGCGGCCATAGGCGACCGACTGGTCCTGCAAGTCGCATTCGCCGCCCTGGTCGCAGATCGGGCAGTCGAGCGGGTGGTTGATGAGCAGAAACTCCATCACCCCTTCGCGCGCCTTCTTGACCATCGGGCTGTCGGTGCGGATCACCTGCCCCTCGGCGGCGGGCAGCGCGCACGACGCCTGCGGCTTCGGCGGGCCGGGCGCGACTTCGACCAGGCACATGCGGCAATTGCCCGCGATGCTCAGCCGCTCGTGGTAACAGAAGCGCGGGATTTCCTTCCCCGCCATCTCGCAGGCCTGAAGGACGGTCGCGCCTTGGGGCACGTCGAGTTCTATGCCGTCTACGGTGACTTTAGGCATCGGTATTCGCCCCAAATTCGTCATGCTGAACTTGTTTCAGCATCCATGGCCCGATGGTATCGGCCTGTTGCTGCGTAACGATAGGATCGGACCATGGCCCCTGAAACAAGTTCAGGGTGACGAGGAAAGAGAGGTTGGCTTTCATTCCGCCGCCTCCAACGCGCCGCCATTCTCGCGGATGCGGCGTTCGAGTTCGGGGCGGAAGTGGCGGATCAGGCCCTGGATCGGCCATGCCGCCGCGTCGCCGAGCGCGCAGATGGTGTGGCCTTCGACCTGCTTGGTGACGTCGAACAAAGTATCGATTTCGCTGATGTCGGCGTCGCCGGTGCGCAAACGCTCCATCACCCGCCACATCCAGCCTGTGCCTTCGCGGCACGGCGTGCACTGGCCGCAGCTTTCATGCTTGTAGAAATAGCTGATGCGGCTGATCGCCTGCACCACGTCGGTCGACTTGTCCATGACGATCGCGGCCGCCGTGCCGAGGCCGGAGCCGAGTTCGCGCAGGCCGTCGAAATCCATCGGCGCGTCCATGATCTGCGCCGCCGGGACCAGTGGCACCGACGATCCGCCGGGGATCACCGCGAGCAGATTGTCCCAGCCGCCACGGATGCCGCCGCAATGCTTTTCGATCAGCTCGCGGAAGGGGATGCCCATCTCTTCCTCGACGACGCAGGGGCGTTCGACGTGGCCGCTGATCTGGAACAGCTTGGTGCCCTTATTGTTCTCGCGCCCGAAGCTCGCGAACCAGGTCGCGCCGCGCCGCAGGATCGTCGGGACGACCGCGATGCTTTCGACATTGTTGACCGTGGTCGGGCAGCCGTAAAGGCCCGCGCCCGCCGGGAACGGGGGTTTGAGGCGCGGCTGGCCCTTCTTGCCCTCCAGGCTTTCGATCATCGCGGTCTCTTCGCCGCAGATATAGGCGCCCGCGCCGCGATGGACGAAAACGTCGAAGTCATAGCCCGACTTCGCCGCATTCTTGCCGAGCAGGCCGGCGTCATAGGCCTCCCGCACGGCGGCGAACAGGGTTTCCGCCTCGCGGATGAACTCGCCGCGAATATAGATATAGGCCGCGCGTGCGCGCATCGCATAGCCCGCGATCAGCGCGCCTTCGATCAGCTTGTGCGGATCGTGGCGGATGATCTCGCGGTCCTTGCACGATCCGGGTTCGGATTCGTCGGCGTTGATGACGAGGAAGCTGGGCCTGTCCTCGCGCGGTTCCTTCGGCATGAAGGACCATTTCAGGCCCGTGGGAAAGCCCGCGCCGCCGCGTCCGCGCAGGCCCGACGCCTTGACTTCCTCGATGATCGCGTCCTGTCCGCGCGCCATCAAATCCTTGGTCTTGTCCCAATCCCCGCGCTTCTGCGCGGCCTTGAGGTTCCACGGCTGATAGCCGTAGAGGTTGGTGAAGATGCGGTCCTTGTCGGCGAGGCTCATGCGATCTCTCCCCGCTTCGTCATTGCGAGCGCAGCGAAGCAATCTCCAGCGTGCGACTCACAAGCGGCGCTTGCGACGATAGCTGGGGATCGCCGCGTCGCTTCGCTCCTCGCGATGACGGTGACTAAGGCCATCCTCACCACTCCTTCCGATAGTCGTGGTTCGCCTCGACCATCGCCGTCAGCGTCGTCGGCCCGCCTTCGGGATCACTGGTGTGGCGTCCGGGGTTCTGGGTGCCGGTCTTGGGCTGTTTGCCCGCCGCGAGGTCGTCGAGGATGCGAGTCATGCTGTCATAATCCAGATCTTCATAGTTATCGTCATTGATCTGGACCATGGGAGCGTTGGTACAATTGCCCATGCATTCGACTTCGGTCAGCGTGAACAGGCCGTCAGGCGTCGTCTTGCCCTTCACCATGCCGCGATTCCTGCACGCGGCCATGACATCGTCCGACCCGCGCAACATGCAGGGCGTCGTGCCGCACACCTGCACATGATAGCGGCCGACCGGCGCGAGATTATACATGGTGTAGAAAGTCGCGACTTCGTAGGCGCGGATGTACGGCATATCGAGCTGCGCGGCGACATATTCGATCACCGGCACGGGCAGCCAGCCCTGCGTATCCGTCTCCGCCCCGACCTGCCGCTGCGCTAGGTCGAGCAAGGGCATCACCGCCGACCGCTGCCGCCCGGCGGGATAGCGGGCGATGATGACCTTCGCCTGCTCGGCATTTTCCTTCGTCCACGCAAAGGCGCCCCAGCGCGCGCGGACTTCGGCTTCGTCGGGAATATTGGGTGCGTCAGCCATGCCAAACCTCGTCACCCTGAACTTGTTTCAGGGTCCATGGTCCGCCCTTTCCACTAGCGCCGCGCTGAAGGAGAGCGCAGGCCATGGATGCTGAAACAAGTTCAGCATGACGGTTGAAATTGAAAGCCCTCACCGATCGCACTCCCCGAACACGACGTCGATCGCGCCGATGATCGCGGTGGCATCCGAGAGCATGTGGCCCTTCGCCATCATGTCCATCGCCTGCAAGTGGCTGAACGCCGTCGGGCGGATCTTGCAGCGATAGGGCTTGTTGCTGCCGTCGCTGACCAGATAGACGCCGAATTCGCCCTTGGGGCTTTCGGTCGCCACGTAAACCTCGCCCGCCGGGACGTGGAATCCCTCGGTATAGAGTTTGAAGTGGTGGATCAGGCTTTCCATCGACTGCTTCATCTCGCCGCGCTTGGGGGGTGAGACCTTACGATCGAGGCTGGCGACGGGACCATTCGGCATGTCGCGCAGGCACTGCTTGATGATGCGTGCCGACTGATAGACTTCCTGCACGCGGACCATGAAGCGGTCGTAGCAGTCGCCCCGCGTGCCGACGGGAATGTCGAAGGCCATCTTCGCATAGGCGTCATA
Source organism: Alphaproteobacteria bacterium HGW-Alphaproteobacteria-13 (assembly GCA_002842935.1). GTDB lineage: Bacteria > Pseudomonadota > Alphaproteobacteria > Sphingomonadales > Sphingomonadaceae > Sphingopyxis. The sequence goes on from PHEM01000013.1 coordinate 10,801, forward strand.
GGGCTGCGATTTCCGCAGATCCCACGCGATGCCGCTGCCCCGGATCATCGGGCCGGAAAAGCCCCATGCCAGCGCGTCTTCCTTGCTGACCGCCGCGATATCGACGTTGCGCTGCTTGAAGATGCGGTTGTCGATGACGAGGCTCATCGCATCGCTGAACAGCTTGGGCAGGCGCGTCTCGCACCATTCGCCGATATCGACGAGCAGCTTTTCGGGCACGTCCTGATGGACGCCGCCGGGGCGGAACCAGGCCGAATGCATGCGCGCGCCCGACGCCCGCTCGAAGAAGTTCAGGCAATCCTCGCGCAGTTCGAACACCCACAGGTTGGGCGTCATCGCGCCGACGTCCATGACGTGCGACCCGATGTTGAGCATATGGTTGCAGATGCGCGTCAGTTCCGCGAACAGCACGCGCAGATATTGCGCGCGTTCGGGCACTTCCAGATCGAGCAGTTTCTCGATCGCCAGCACGTAAGAGTGCTCCATGCCGAGCGGCGAGCAATAGTCGAGCCGGTCGAAATAGGGCAGCGCCTGCAAATAGGTCTTATATTCGATCAGTTTCTCGGTGCCGCGATGGAGCAGGCCGACGTGCGGGTCGACGCGCTCGACGATCTCGCCGTCGAGTTCCATCACCATGCGCAGCACGCCGTGCGCCGCCGGGTGCTGCGGACCGAAGTTGATTGTGTAGTTGGTGACGGCCTTGTCGCCCGCCGTGTCGGCGGTATCGACCGGATAGCCTTCGAACATGTCGCTGCCGTGGTGCCGGACCTGAGGAGAGTCGGTCATGCGTCACCTCCTTTGGGTTTACGCGGCGCGCGCGGTTTGGCGGGTGCCTTCGCCTTGGCAGCATCCTTGCTCGGCTTGGCGGCGGCCTTGTTAGCTTTCTTGCCCGCGCCGGTCTGTTCGGGCTTTTCGGTCGTCTTCGGTGTCGGTGGGGGCGCCTTCTTCGCGGCCTCGTCGTCGGCCTTCTTGACCTGCTGCGCCGTCATCGGCGTCGGCGCGCCCTTGCCCGGCGCTTCGCCCGTGCCGCCAGCCTTTTCGTCGCCCGGCAGCACATAGTCGGCGCCTTCCCATGGGGACAGGAAGTCGAAGCTGCGGAAATCCTGCGCGAGCCGCACGGGTTCGTAGATCACCCGCTTGTCCTCTTCGGAATAGCGCATCTCGGTATAGCCGGTCAGCGGGAAGTCCTTGCGCTGCGGATGTCCCTGGAAGCCGTAATCGGTCAGGATGCGGCGCAAGTCGGTGTTGCCCGCGAACAGCACGCCGTACATGTCGAACACTTCGCGTTCGAGCCAGCCCGCGTTCGGCCAGACGGGGACGATCGTCGGCACCGGCGTCGCCTCGTCGGTCGAGACGCGGACGCGCAGGCGGTGGTTCCGCGTCACGCTGAGCAGGTGATAGACGACCTCGAACCGCTCCGCGCGGTCGGGATAGTCGACCCCGGCGATCTCCATCAGCTGCTGATAGTCGAGATTGTCGCGCAGCGAGACCATCACGCCGTCGACGGCGTCGCGCGCCACGGTGATGCTGTCTTCCTCGACCGCGAAGACATGCGCGAGCATATCCTTGCCGAGCAGCTTCTTCAGTTCAGCGGCAAGGCCCGCGCGAGGGGCGACCAGGGGAGCGGGGCTGGCCATCAGCGTTCGATCGTCCCGGTGCGGCGGATTTTCCGTTGCAACTGCATCACGCCGTAAAGCAGCGCCTCGGCGGTCGGGGGGCAACCGGGGACATAGATGTCCACGGGCACGATGCGGTCGCAGCCGCGCACCACCGAATAGCTGTAGTGATAATAGCCGCCGCCGTTGGCGCAACTTCCCATCGAGATGACATATTTGGGGTTCGACATCTGGTCGTAGACACGACGCAGCGCGGGCGCCATCTTGTTGCATAGCGTGCCCGCGACGATCATCACGTCGGACTGACGCGGGCTGGCGCGCGGTGCGACGCCGAAGCGCTCCATGTCATAGCGCGGCATGTTGACGTGGATCATCTCGACCGCGCAGCAGGCAAGGCCGAAGGTCATCCACCACAAGGAGCCGGTGCGCGCCCAGTTGAAGATATCCTCGACCGAGGTGATCACGAAGCCCTTGTCGCCGACTTCCGCGTTGAGGTCGTCGAAGAAGGCCTGGTCGGGGGGCGTCCCCGGTGCCACCGGCATGGCGCCGGGCGAAAGGATGGTCGTGTTGCTCATTCCCAATCCAGCGCCCCTTTCTTCCAGGCGTAAGCGAGGCCGATCGCAAGCTCGGCAAGGAATATCATCATCGTCGCCCAACCGGCCCAGCCGATTTCGCCGAGGCTGACCGCCCAGGGAAAGAGGAAGGCGGCTTCGAGGTCGAAGATGATGAACAGGATGGCGACGAGATAGAAGCGCACGTCGAACTGGCTGCGCGCGTCCTCGAAAGCCGGGAAGCCGCATTCATATTCGGTCAGCTTCGCCGGATCGGGCTTATGCGCGCCCGTCAGCCGCGCCACGCCCATCGGCAGGAAGACGAAGGCGGCGGACAGGCCGAGGGCGATGACCAGAAAGATCAGAATCGGCAAATATTGCGTCAGATCGACCATGGAAGCTCGCAGTCATACATGTTTTCGAGTGTTTGCCACCCCTTTGTGCGGGGGGCTTTAGGCCAGCGCGCCGCGCCTCGCAAGCATTGTGGGCAGGAATTTCGCATCCAGCGTCCATAGTGTGCGGAATGGGTGCTGGCGGCGGCCGCCGATGCTGTGTTAACCGGCGTCCGTCCGGGTCTCCGCGCCCGCGATCACGCCCGATTTCCTGTGGGAGCTTTTATGGGACGATTTCTCTCGCGCGCCATTCCGGCCGCCGCCGCCGCGAGCTTGCTGGCCGCCGCGCCCGCACAGGCGGAACTGGTCAACGCCGCCAATCCGGCCGCGATCAAGGCGATCGTCGAATCGCAGGGCTGGCCCGCAACGCTGATCGGCAAGCCGGGCGACGATCCCTATATCGAAAGCACTCGCAACGGCCTGAAATTCCTCGTCCTCTTCATGAATTGCAGCGAAGGGCGCAATTGCAAGACGCTGCAATATTATATGGGCTTCAGCGACGCCAAGGGCGTGTCGTTCGAAAAGCTCAACCAGTGGAACAAGGAAAAGCGTTTCGGCCGCGCCTATCGCGACAATGACGGCGATCCGGTGCTGGAGATGGACGTCGACCTCGATTTCGACGGCATCCCGCGCCAGAATCTGGGCGAGACCTTCAACACCTGGGCGTCGCTGATGGACAGTTTTCGCGCGTTCGTTTTCGAGGAATGAAGGGCGCGTCTACTCCGTCATTGCGAGGAGCGCAGCGACGAAGCAATCTCCAGCTATCGTCATGCTAGGCCGGTGGCGGGAGATTGCTTCGTCGCTGCGCTCCTCGCAATGACGATTGATCTGGCGTCATCCCGCCCTAGCTACCGAAGCCGACCGATAGAAAGTCCGGCATCGGACCGTTCCAGCCGTCATCCGGCTCATCGTCCCGGTAGCGCGGCTGCTGCTTCGGCGCGTTCTGCTTGCGGGCGGGTTCCGCCTTGCGGGCGTCGGGGCGAGCCTCAGCCTCGCGCGCCTTGGGGGCATCGGCGTCCCTTGCGCGGCGGCCCCGGCCCCGGCCCTTTTCGGCGCGCGGTTCGTCGTCCTTGCGCGCCTGCGCGGGTTCCGCGTCCCGCGCCATGACGTCGATCTTGGTGCCCGTCAGCTTCTGGATATTGTCGATCGCCTCGTCGTCCGAAGGCGTCACCAGCGTGAAGGCCCGGCCCTTCGCGCCCGCGCGGCCCGTGCGGCCGATGCGGTGGACATAATCGTCGGGGTGCCAGGGCGCGTCGAAGTTGAAGACATGGCTGACGCCCTTGACGTCCAGTCCGCGCGCCGCGACGTCCGAGGCGACGAGGATGTTGATGTCGCCCTTCTTGAAGCGGTCGAGTTCGGCGATGCGGCTCGACTGGTCCATGTCGCCGTGAATCTCGCCCGCGCGATAGCGGTGGCGCTGAAGCGACTTGGCGAGTTCGCGCACCGTCGTCTTGCGGTTGCAGAAAATGATCGCGGTTGCGATATCTTCATCCTCCAGCAGCCCGCGCAGCGTGTCGCGCTTGGAACGCTCGCTGGTCTTGACGAGAAACTGGGTGATATTCTTATTGCTGCTCGCGGGGCGCGCGACTTCGATCATCTTGGGATTCGACAGGAATTTGTCGGCCAGCTTCTTGATCGGCGCCGGCATCGTTGCGGAGAAAAGCAGGGTCTGGCGATTCGCGGGCAGCTTGGTGCAGATATGCTCGATATCGGGGATGAAGCCCATGTCGAGCATCCGGTCGGCCTCGTCGATCACCAGCAGGTTGCAGCCCGTCAGCAATATCTTGCCGCGCTCGAACAGGTCCATCAGGCGGCCCGGCGTCGCGATCAGCACGTCGACGCCCTTTTCCAGCGCCTTGATCTGGTCGCCCATCTGCACGCCGCCGATCAGCAGCGCCATCGAAAGCTTGTGATATTTGCCGTATTTCTCGAAATTCTCGGCCACCTGCGCCGCCAGTTCGCGCGTCGGCTCCAGGATCAGCGAGCGCGGCATCAGCGCCCGCGTGCGGCCGTGGGCGAGGATGTCGATCATCGGCAGCACGAAGGACGCCGTCTTGCCGGTCCCCGTCTGGGCGATACCGATCATGTCGCGCATCATCAGCACGGACGGGATCGCGCCCGCCTGAATCGGCGTCGGTTCGTCATAGCCGGACTCGGTCACGGCGCGCAAAAGTTCATCGGAAAGGCCGAGGTCGGCAAATTTCATGAGGCAACAGGTCCGGGAATAAGAGAAAGGCGCGGCGTCCCATGCTCGCCGACGCTGCCGCGCCCCTAGGGGAAAGCGCAGGGAAAAGTCAAGGAAAGCCGACGCGGAAAGCCAGTCAATCCTCTTCGCGGGGGACAGGCACCATCAGGCGGAACTTCTCGATCTCGCATCGCGCGCCGGTGCGGGCGTGAATCTCGTCGCGGCCTTCGCACAGTTGCCCGTCGTCATTGCCCTTCATGTAGAAGCCCGCATAGAAATCCAGCGCCCGGCAGCCGCGATTGAGCTGGGCGCGCAGCCGCTGCTTCTGGCGCGTGATCAGGTCGATGCTGTCGCGCCGGGCCGCCTGCATCCCGGCGATGTTCCGCATCGCCACGCATTTGGGGGCCTTTTTCTCTTTCCATTCGATCGGCGTCTCGCGCACGCGGGCGGACGGTGCGGGGCTGGCGGCAAAATTGCTGAGCGGCGAGCGCTGGGCGGGGACGCGAATAATGATCCGTTCCTCTATCACCACTTGCCAATAGGGGGTGTCGGGCAGCGGCGGCGCCGGGAAGGCCGCAAGCAGCGGTTCGGGCGGCACGGCAGGCGCCGGGGCGTCGGCGGCGGGACCCGCGACCACCAGCAGCAGGGACGCCGCCGTCAGCACGGCGTCGCCCAGCCCCGCGTGGCGCGCGCGAAAGGCGCGCGCAAGAAATCCATGCCGTTCACTTCAGGCTCCCCGCAACGATGCCGACTGGACGAACGGCTGCAATTCGTCCATCGCCTCCTTTAACGGCAATGATTGAACATCAAATGAATTGCCGTGACTTGCATCGATGGCATATTTCCGGAGCGACGGCCATGGCATTGCCGCCTTCTTCCCAGATGCTCGACGCGCTGGCGGCGCTGCTGGGACCCAAAGGCTTCACGACCGACCGTGAGGCGATGGCGCCGTGGCTGACCGACTGGCGCGGCAAATATCACGGCGCGGCCGCCGCGATTCTGTCCCCCGCGACGACCGGAGAAACCGCCGCGGCCGTGCGGATCTGCGCCGAGAACGGCGTCGCGATCGTGCCGCAGGGCGGCAACAGCGGCATGGTCGGCGGCGCGACCCCCGACGCTTCGGGAACGCAGCTGCTGCTCAGCACGCGGCGCATGAACCGCATCCGCTCGATCGACCGCGACGCGCGGCTGGCGGTCGCGGAAGCAGGCGTGATCCTCGAAAACTTCCACCACGCCGCGCTGGCGGAGGGGCTGCGCTTTCCGCTGACGCTGGGCGGCAAGGGGTCAGCGACGATCGGCGGTCTCGTTTCGACCAACGCCGGGGGGACGCAAGTGCTGCGCCACGGCACGATGCGCGCGCTGGTCGCGGGGATCGAGGCGGTGCTGCCCGACGGCAGCGTCTTCGACGGGCTGGCGCCGCTGAAGAAGGACAATCGCGGCTATGACCTGAAGCATCTGCTGTGCGGCGCCGAAGGGACGCTGGGGATCGTGACGGCGGCCTCGCTGCACCTCGTCCCGGCCGTGGCGGCGCGGCGGACGGCGTGGATCGGACTCGAATCGCCGGAGCACGCGCTGCGGCTGTTGCGCCGGCTCGACGCCGCGGCGGGCCGCGAACTGGAGGGGTTCGAGCTGATCGCACAGCCCTGCCTCGACGCCGTGCTGCGCCATATTCCGCAGTGCCGCGCGCCGCTGGCGGGAAGCCATGCGTGGCACGTCCTCGCCGAATTCGCGGGCGAGGACGGCGAGCGGCTCGGCGCGCTGCTGGAGGCGGAACTGGGTGCGGCGATCGCGGCGGAGGTGGCGGGCGACGCCGTCATCGCCCAGAGCGAGCGCGAAAGCGAGGATTTCTGGCGCCTGCGCGATTCCATCTCGGAAGCCGAGCGCGCCGATGGTCCCGCGATCCAGCATGACGTCAGCGTCCCGGTCGAGGCGATGCCGCGCTTCATCGCCGAAAATCCGGCGCGGCTCGCCAGCGCCTTTCCCGGCGTCATCGCGCACTCCTTCGGCCATCTGGGCGACGGCAACGTCCACCATCATGTCCGGCCGCCCCAAGGCTGCGACGGCGCGGCGTGGATCGCGGCGCATGGCGAGGCGGCGAGCCGCATCGTCTATCGCCATGTCATCGAACTGGGCGGCTCCCTCTCCGCCGAGCATGGCATCGGCCAGATGAAGCGCGACCTGCTCGCCGAACTCGACAGCCCGGCGCGGCTTGCGGCGCTGCGCGGCGTGAAGGCGGGACTCGATCCGCGCGGCCTGTTCAATCCGGGCAAGATCATCGCCTGATTCGCGCCCGTTTCGCGCGCGCATCGCCGATCGCCCCCTTGCGCGGCGCGGCGCGTGACAATAAGGCCCGGCTTTCAACCTTTCGCTCCGCGAGCGCGGCGCGTCCTACCGGAGTTCGACCATGGCCACTGCGCCCGCCAACAATCTTCCCCTATTCTATAAGGACCTGCTGCCGCTTTCGAGCGTCGATCATGCCGATTGGCGCGCGCGCGGGCTGGACCGGGCCGATTTCCTGATCGACCAGCACGCGGTGCCGCTGACGTCGGACGAGTTCGCTTCGGCCAGCCGTTTCTTTCCGATCGTCTTTTCCGCCGGGGACAATCCGGTGCCGCTGGCGCTGATGGGTCTCAACGAAGGCGTGAACACCTTTGTGGACGAGGAAGGCAAGCTGAAGAATCCCGTCTATGTCCCGGCCTATATCCGCCGCTATCCCTTCCTGCTCGCGCGGCTGCGCCCGGATTCGGACGAGCTGTCGCTGTGCTTCGACCCCAGCGCCGACGCCGTCGGCCAGTTCGAGGAAGGCGATGCGCTGTTCGAGGACGGCAAGCCGTCGGACGCGACCAACAACATCCTGCAATTCTGCCAGCAGTTCGAGGAAGCGGGCCAGCGCACCGGCATGTTCGTCGAGGAGCTGAAGAAGGCGGACCTCTTGATGGACGGCGAAGTCTCCATCCAGCCCGAAGGCAGCGACAAGCCCTTCATCTATCGCGGTTTCCAGATGGTCGACGAGGCGAAGCTGCGCGACCTGCGCGGCGACGTGTTGCGCAAGATGATGCAGAACGGCATGTTGCCGCTGATCTTCGCGCATCTTTTCTCGCTGCAACTGATGCGCGAAGTCTTTGCGGAACAGGTGCGCAGTGGCAAGATGCCGCTCGTGACCGAAGTCCCCGCCGCCTGAGGAGAAGCAAGCCATGGCCACCGCCGCAAACGCCATCGATGCCGGAATGTCCGGCCAGCAGCGCTATACGAAGGTGGCCAGCTCGCTCCACTGGCTGATCGCCATCGCCGTGATCGTCAATATCGGACTGGCGATGCTGACCGAAGGGCAGCCGCGCGAGATCCGGGGTCCGCTGATGGGCATTCACAAGGCCATAGGCATCACCATCCTCGCGCTGACGATCCTGCGCATCCTGTGGCGCTTCGGTCACAAGGCGCCGCCGCCCCCGCCGACGATGGCGCGCTGGGAACGCGTGCTCAGCCGCGGCGTCCATGTCCTTTTCTATCTGCTGCTGCTCGGCCTGCCGCTGTCGGGCTGGATCTGGATGTCGGCGGCGGACCGGCCGATCGATTTCTTCGGACTGTTCATGCTGCCGTCGATCGCGGTACCCGACGAAGCCGTCGCGGACGCCATGCACGCGCGCCACGAAGTGATGGGGCTGACGCTGGTGGCGCTCGTCGTGCTGCATATCGCGGCGGCGCTCAAGCACCAGTTCGTCAACCGCGACGGGCTGATCGGACGGATGAATCCCTTTTGACTCTTTCGCCGCCGGGCGCGTCAGAAATCGACCGCGATCCCCTTGAGTTCCCAGTCGCCATAGCGCACCGGGTTGCGCCCGCCGGGCTGATCCTCGGCCTTGTCCTCGCGGATCGGGCGGGGCTTGGGTATCGGCGGGTTGCTCCAGCCTTCGGGCGGCTTGACATGCGCGGGCCGCCTTACGGCACGCGGCGTTCCGCCGATCGTCTTGTCGTCGCTGTCACTCATGCACGCGGCATAGACTTTTCCGGCGCCGTCGCCAAGCAAGCGCGTCATGGCTGACCGGCAATCACACCACGGCAGGCGGCGTCCGCAAGAGAATGATCCGCCGGGAACCGCGCCGCGCCGCGCCGCGCTGCGGCTGATCGACGCGATATTGCGGCGCGGCGACTCGCTCGACGTCGCGGCGCACGCGGCGACGCAGGGCCTGCCGCCCGCCGACCGTGCCTTCGCCATCGCCATCGTGTCGGAGGCGCTGCGCTGGATGTGCGGCATCGACGCGCTGATCGACGGCGCGACGGCGCAGCCGCTCCCCGATGACGTCAAGGCGCGCGCCGTGCTGCGTATCGCGCTCGCGCAACTGCTCGTGCTGAAAAGCCCGGCCCATGCCGTGGTCGCGACGGCGCTACCGCTCGTCGCGGGCGGACCCCGGCGGCTCGTCCATGCGATCCTGTCGCGCGCGCAGCAGGAGGCATGGGCACTGCCCGATCGCGCCGCCCTGCCCGCCGCCACGGCGGAACGCTGGACGGCCGCGTGGGGCGCGGAGATGGTCGAGAGCGCCGAAGCGGCCTGGAGCACGCCGCCGCCGATCGACCTCGGCTTCGCGGCCGAACCCGGCGCGGACGCGTGGGCGGACGCCGCCGCCCTCGCCCCGCGCCACCGCCGCCTG
>PHEM01000355.1 GCA_002842935.1 Alphaproteobacteria bacterium HGW-Alphaproteobacteria-13
CCGCGCGCCGCCTGGCGCCGCCCGCCCGCGTCGCGCCGCGCCTGCCGCTCGGCCGTCGCCTGCGTCTGACGCCGGACCATGGCCAGCCGCTTTTCGGCATCGGCGAGATCGGTCTCCGCCGCCGCCTGTTCGACGGCCTTGCGCGCGCGATAGGCGCTCCAGCCGCCGCCATAGCGCGCGGCGCCGAGGCTCGTCAGTTCGACGATCGCGTCCATCGCCTCGAGCAGTTCGCGGTCGTGGCTGACGATGATCGCGCCGCCGCGCCAGCCCGCGAGGATATCGCGCACGGCGGCGCGGCCCGCGCGGTCGAGATCGTTGGTCGGCTCGTCCAGCAGCAGGAAGTCGGGCGCGCGGAACATCGCCCCCGCTAGCGCCGCGCGCGTGCGCTGCCCGCCCGAAAGCGCGGCGAGCGGCGCGTCGGCGGGGACGGAAAGACCGACGGCGGCGAGCGCTTCGCCGATCCGCGTGTCGAGCGTCCAGTCGGCTTCGGCAATCCCCTCGACATCCGCCAGCCCCGCCTCCGCCTTGCGGAGCAGGGCGAGCGCGGCGCGGGCGCCGAACAGGTCGGCGACCTGCTCGCCGGGCGCGACCTGCACGGCCTGCCGCATCATCGCGACCGTGCCGTCGATGGCGATGCTTCCCGATGCCGGCGTCAGTTCGCCCGCGATCAGGCGCAGCAGCGTCGATTTGCCGACGCCGTTGCGGCCGACGACGCCGGTCCGCTCGCCGTGGAAATGGAGGTCGAGTTCCGAAAGGACGGCGTGGCCGTCAGGCGCGGACCAGCCGAGGCGGGAGAGGGAGATCGAAGGCGTAGACATGGACAGGAGCTTTCACGGCGGCAAGGCGAGGCGGCTTTGCGGTCGGAAACTTGTCCATGGCGGTCATCCTTTGCGTGGCGGGGTGCTTATAGCAGGATTAGAGATCGACGGTGATCCGTATCTGGTCGGGGCTGACGCCGATCGCGCGCGCGATCCACTCGCGGCTGTGGTCGATCAGTTCGTCCAGCGTTTCCGGCGACTCTTCGGGCAGCGTCTCCGACGCAGGGAGACCGAGCAGTTCGAACAGCGGCACGCCGAGCCGTTCGGCGAGTGCCGCGACGCGGTCGTGCCGGGGACGGACGCGGCCCTTTTCCCAGCCGGAGACCGACGGCGCGCTGACACCCATGCCGTCCGCAAGCTCGGCCTGCGTCAGCCCTTTCCGGACCCGCAGCCGTTGCAGCCGCGCGCCGAAAGGTTCGTCAGGCATCGCGGGGGGCGGCGGCGTGCCGCGAAGCCGGACCGCGCTGAGCGTCGCGGACGAGAGCGGCGCGTCGAACCGGCATCCGAGCAGGCGGTCGCTGGTCCAGACCACTTTCGCCCAGGTGCCGCCCGCATGCGGCAAGTCGATTTCCAGCCGGTCGCCGACCGCGAGCGTGCTGCCGCTTTCGAGCAGCAGCCCGGTTTCGGAGATGTTGCGGATCAACATCGTGTCGCGGTCGCCCGCGCCGAGCGTGGCCTGCGTCAGCAGGCGCAGCGCGCGGCGTTCGTGGCGGCGCTGCTCGACGCCCTGTGCGGACGGCTGGACGAATGCGGGAATAGCCATGGTCTGTATGTGTCGCCGGTGAAAGGTTAACAGAAAGTTAAGATCGAGCGGGACTTGACCCTTTCCATGCGCGCAGAGGGCGGGGACGCCACCCGCTTGCGGCCCGCCGACCCGCGGAAACGATGGGCCGAGGGGAAGGGGCAAGCGGTGGGGACCGGGCTTTACAGCCAGCCGATGCTTTTGAAGCGCCAGTAAAGCAGGCCGCAGATGCCCGCCATCAGGCCGAGCGCGAAGGGATAGCCGAGCCGCCAGTCGAGTTCGGGCATGTGGCGGAAGTTCATGCCATAGATGCCCGCGATCGCGGTCGGCACGGCGAGGATCGCGGCCCAGGCGGCGAGCTGGCGCGTGATCGCGCCCTGCCGCTGCTGTTCGAGCAGGCCGTTGGTCTCTATCACCGAGGCGGCGACGTCGCGCAGGCTGACGAGGCGGAACTCGGCGCGCTGCACATGGTCCCATATGTCGCGGAAGAAGGGGCGCACGGCGGCGTCGATGCACGGCAGGTCGTCGTCGCCCGCAAGGCGGCCCGCGACGTCCTTCATCAGCCCGGTGATCCGCTGGAACCGGATCAGTTCGTGGCGCTGGGCATAGAGATGGCGGATTTCCGCGGCGTCGAGCGGCGTGTCCATCACGCTGTCCTCGACGATTAGCATCCGGTCCTCGATCGCGTCGATCACCGGGAAATAGCCGTCGACGATGAAATCGAGGATCGCATAGAGCACGTAGTCGGGACCGTGCGACAGCTTCGCGGGCAGCGATTCCAGCCGCGCGCGTACTTCGTCGTGCGCGCGCGCCGAGCCGTGGCGGACGGTGACGAGGAAATTGGGACCGGCGAAGATCGCCGTTTCCCCCGAATGGATGGTGTCACCGTCGAGATTGGCGGTGGCGGCGATCACGAACAGCTGGTCGCCATAGACGTCGACCTTGGGAAGCTGCCTGGGTTTCGACGCATCCTCGACCGCGAGGGGGTGGAGACCGAAGCGTCTGGCGATGCCCGCCAACTCGCGGGGCGTCGGCTCGAACAGGCCGAGCCAGAAGAAATCGCCGGTCGCCGCGTCGTCGGGGATCGCCTCTTCGGCGCCGAGGTCGCGGACGAGCCGGCCTTCATGATAGATGCGGGCGGCCTTGACGGGCATGGGCGGGTTCTCTGATCGGATGGCGCGGATGCGTTGAATCTGGCCCAGAAATCCGTTCGTGTCGAGCGACGTCGCATTGCCCACCCTGCTGCGACTAGCGAGCAAGCTCGCAAGTCTCGCTGCCCCTCCCGCCTGCGGGAGGGGGATAATTTGTAACCATATGGGTTATTTTCTATTGACATCGTCACGCTGATATGGCACATATCTCTCATCATCGAGAATTGCGAGTCGAGGCGGCGTCTGTTTTCCGAAGGGAAGCGGGCGGCGCGCGATCGCGTGGAGGAGGCGGCGGTGGCACAGATGGAAGCGGCGCGGCCCGGGCGGGCGGAGATGGATATGTTCCTGGAGGCGCTGGCCGAATCGTCGAACGTCGCGGCGTCGGCGCGGCGGGCGGGAACGAACGCCAACGCCATGTACCGCGAGCGGCGGCGCAACGCGGGCTTCGCGGCGCGTTGGCAGGAGGCGCTGTGTGAAGGCTTTGCGCGGCTGGAGGCGGAATTGCTGGCCGAGGCGCTCGTCGCGCCGAACGGCAATGTCAAGGATGTGACGCTGAAGTCGCGGGCGCAGAAATATCGGCTGGGGCTGGCGCTGCTCGCCGCGCACCGGGCGGCGGTGCGCGGGGCGAAGCTGCCCGTGACGGGCGGCGCG
>PHEM01000356.1 GCA_002842935.1 Alphaproteobacteria bacterium HGW-Alphaproteobacteria-13
CCTTCACCGCCGCCGAGCCGGTGATGCGCGCCTATGCGGCCCGCATCGTCCATATCGGCGGTCCCGGCGCGGGCCAGACGACGAAGATGGTCAACCAGATCGCGATCGCGAGCGTGTTGCAGGGCCTGTCGGAGGCGCTGCGCTTCGCGCAGGCGTCGCACCTCGACACGGACAAGGTGTTCGAGGCAGTGTCGGGCGGCGCGGCGGCAAGCTGGCAGATGGTCAACCGCTGGGGCACGATGGCGAAGGGCGAATTCGACTTCGGCTTTGCCGTGGACTGGATGCGCAAGGACCTGGGCCTCGCGCTGGAGGAAGCCCGCGTCAATGGCGCCACGCTGCCGGTCGCGGCGCTGGTCGATCAATTTTATGCCGAAGTGCAGGCGCTGGGGCATGGGCGCAGCGACACCAGCTCGCTGGTGGAGAGGTTGCGCAAATGAGCGGACGCCTCCACCCCCTCCCGCAAGCGGGAGGGGGTTATTAGCCCTCGCGGCTCTTCTCCTCGCCGCCCCGGCCCACGCCGACACGCTGGTCGATAACGTCAACGGCATCACGCTCGACAAGGACGGCAGGCTCGTGCGCTTCACGGGGCTGGTCATCGACGGCGAGGGCAAGGTCAAGCAGTTGCTCGACCGCAAGGACAAGCGCCCGGAACGCCCCGATTACAAGGAGGACGGCAAGGGCCGCACGCTGATCCCCGGCCTGATCGACGCGCACGGCCATGTCATGGACCTGGGCTTTCAGCTGATGCTGCTCGACCTGTCGGGCACGACCTCGCTGGCTGACGCGCAGGCGGCGATCCGCGCCTATGCCGCCGAAAATCCCGAAATGCCGTGGATCATCGGTTTCGGCTGGAATCAGGAGAAATGGGGGCTGGGTCGCTTTCCGACCGCGGCGGAACTCGACGCGGCGGTTCCGAACCGCCCCGTCTGGCTCCAGCGCGTCGATGGCCATGCGGGCTGGGCGAACAGCGCCGCCATGGCGTCCGCCGGGATCACGCCCGCCAGCAAGGCGCCGGAGGGCGGGCGCATCGAGATGGCGGACGGCAAGCCGAGCGGCGTGTTCGTCGATGCGGCGATGGCGCTGGTCGACAAGGCCAAGCCCAAACCGCTCGCCCGCGACCTCGACCGCGCCCTGCTGCTCGCGCAGGCGAAGCTCTTGGAACAGGGCGTCACGACGATCACCGACATGGGCACGACCATCGCCGACTGGCAGGCCTATCGCCGCGCGGGCGACCGCAAAAGGCTGACGGTCCGCATCCTCAGCTATGGCGGCGACATCGAAAACATGGCGATCATCGCGGGCGGCGAGCCGACGCCCTGGCTGTATGACGACCGGCTGCGCATGGTCGGGGTGAAACTGTATCTCGACGGCGCGCTGGGATCGCGCGGGGCGTGGCTGAAGGCGCCCTATGCCGACGCGCCGGGGCAAAAGGGCCTGCCGCTGCTGACCCCCGCGCAGCTTCGCAACAAGATGGTGCGCGCGTCGATGGACAAGTTCCAGGTCGCAATTCATGCGATCGGCGACGCCGCCAATGACGAGGCGCTGGGCGCGATCGCCGACCTGACCGCCGACCTGCCGGGCGAGCGGCGCTGGCGGATCGAACATGCGCAAGTGATCGATCCCGCCGACCTGCCGCGCTTCGCGCAATTGAAGGTCGTCGCCTCGATGCAGCCCATCCACCAGCCGAGCGATCGGCTGATGGCCGAGACGCGGCTCGGTCCCGATCGGCTGGCGGGCGCCTATGCGTGGCGCAGCCTTGAAAAAGCGGGCGTCCGGCTGGCCTTCGGGTCCGATGTGCCGGTCGAAAGCGCGAATCCCTTCCCCGGCATCGCCGCCGCCATTTCGCGTACCGACGCAGGCGGACAGCCGTTCGGCGGCTGGCGTCCCGAGGAAGCCGTATCGCGCGAGACGGCGCTCGACGGCTTCACGCGCACCGCCGCCTTCGCGGGCTTTGCCGAGGATCGGCTGGGGACGTTGATGCCGGGGATGCGCGCCGATTTCCTGATCCTCGACGCCGACCCGCTGCTGGCGAGCCCCGATGACATCCGGCGCATGGTCCCGCTCGAAACCTGGATCGGTGGGTCTCGCTATTACAAGAAGGGCGGCTGATGGCGATCAACCGCCGCCGGATGCTCGCGGCGCTGGCCGCCGTGCCCGCCGCTGTCGCACTCGGCGGCGCGGCAAAGCCGGAGCCGAAGCGCAAGGAGCCGCCCGCCCCGCGCCCTTCGCGCCGCCGCAAGGACGCGAAAGCGCCCGAGGCGCATGTCGATGTCGCCGTGGTCGGCGCGGGCGCGATCGGCGCATGGACGGCATGGCACCTCGTCCGCGCCGGAGAGAGCGTGCGGCTGTTCGACGCCTATGGCGCGGGCAACGGCCGCGCGGCGTCCAGCCTCGCATCGATGATGCTCGACCCCGTGCAGGGCGGCGATGCGCTTTACGCCGGGCTGGTCGATGACAGTTTCGACGCGTGGAAGCGGCTGTCGGACACCGCCAGCCTGCCGATCCTGACGCCGTGCGAGGCGCTGACGGCGCTCGCCGCCGCCGACGCGGTCGCGCCGCCGCGCGGGACGGACCGAGAAAGCGGCGCACGGCTTCGCAGCCGCTTCACGCAGATCGCCTGGCGCGACGACGAGCAGGCGTTGCGCGCAGACAAGGGCGGCGCGATGATCGCGGGGCGGCGCGCCGTGCTGGAAACCATCCTCGACGCGCGTATCGCGCCCGAGACGACAGTGATGCCCGCGCCGCTGTTCGACAAGCGCCGCGACCTTTATGTCCTGCCCGACGGCGGCACGGCGCACAGCATCGTCTATGCCTGCGGCGCCTGGCTGACCGAGCTGTTCCCGCAGATATTGACTCCGGCGCGGCTGTCGGCGGTCCGCAGCCAGATCTTCCATTTCGGTCCCGGGCAGGGCGACGTACAATATCGCCCGCCCGCGATGCCCGCCTTCGTCGATCGCGCCTATGGCTTCAGCCTGCTGCCCGATGTCGAGGGCGCGGGCGTTCGCTGCTGGCGCAGCGTGCCCGATGCGAGTGTCGATCCCGACAGCTTCGACCGCCGCGCCGAAGAACCCGCGCTCGCCGCCGCGCGGCAATGGTTGGCCGCCCGCCTGCCGCGCCTTGCCGCCGCGCCCGTCATCGCCAGCGCCGCCGCCCACGACTGCCGCACGGCGACGGGCGACCTGCTGCTCGACCGACTGCCTGGCCATCAGCGCGTGTGGCTGGCGGGCGGCGCGGCGGGACGCGCCTTTTCGCTCGCCCCCGCGATCGGCGCGCGCGTCGCGGCGCATGTCGCCGACCCGTCGCGCACCATCGAACCGCGCTGGGC
>PHEM01000357.1 GCA_002842935.1 Alphaproteobacteria bacterium HGW-Alphaproteobacteria-13
GTCTCGAAAGCCGCCGAAAACTCGCGCGAGATCAGCGCCCGGACCTTCTGCGCCTGCGTGTAATAGGCGTCGTAGAAGCCCGCCGACAGCACATAGGTGCCGATCATGATACGGCGCTTGACCTCCGGCCCGAAACCGGCGGCGCGGGTCGCGGCATACATATCCTGCAACCCCGCTCCCTGCGGCAAGTCACGCAGGCCGTAGCGCACGCCGTCATAGCGCGCGAGGTTCGACGAGGCTTCGGCGGGGGCGATGATATAATAGGCGGGCAGCGCATATCTTGTGTGCGGCAGGCTGATCTCGACGACCTCGGTCCCCGCATCCTTCAGCATCGCGATGCCTGCGTCCCACATCGCGTCGATGTCGGGATCGATGCCCTCCAGCCGATATTCCCTGGGAATGCCGACCCTCTTGCCCTTGAGATCGCTCGACAAAGCCGCTTCCCAATCGGGCACGGGCAGGTCGAGGCTGGTCGCGTCCTTGGCGTCGAAACCCGCCATCGCGTTCAGCATGATCGCGCAGTCGCGCACGTCGCGCGCCATCGGCCCGGCCTGATCGAGCGAGCTGGCGAAGGCGACGATGCCCCAGCGCGAGCAGCGGCCATAGGTCGGCTTGATCCCCGATATGCCCGTGAAGGCCGCGGGCTGGCGGATCGAACCGCCGGTGTCGGTGCCGGTCGCCGCGGGGCAGAGCCGCGCCGCGATCGCCGCCGACGAACCGCCCGACGATCCGCCGGGCGCGAGCGCGGCGTTTCCGCCATCATTGCGCCGCCACGGGCTGATGACATTGCCGAAATAGCTGGTCTCGTTCGACGAACCCATGGCGAACTGGTCGAGGTTCAGCTTGCCCAGCATCCCCGCGCCCGCGTCCCAGAGTTTCTGGCTGACGGTCGATTCATAGGGCGGGACGAAGCCTTCGAGCATATGGCTCGCGGCCGTGGTCTGCACGCCCTTGGTCGCGAATAGGTCCTTCATGCCGATCGGCACGCCCGACAGCGGCTTCAGCGTCCCGGCGGCGCGGTCCGCGTCGGCCTGCCTTGCGGCGGCGAGCGCATGGCCCGGCGTCTCGACGATGAAGGCATTGAGCGCCTTCGCGCCCGCGACATTGGCGTTGAACGCCTCCGCCACTTCGACCGCGCTGAAATCGCCGGCGCGGTGGCCGTCGCGGATCTGGGCAACGGTGAGGTTGGTGAGGTCCGTCATCATTCGATCACCTTCGGCACGCCGAAAAAGCCGTGCTGCGGCTCCGGCGCATTGGCCAGCACATCGGCGCGGCGGCCGCCGCCCGTCAGCGGGTCGGCGTCGACGACATCGTCGCGCAACCGCAGCCTGTTCGGGATCACCGCCGTCATCGGCTCGACGCCCGTCACATCGACTTCGCCGAGTTGCTCGACCCAGCCGAGGATGCCGTTCAATTCGCCTTCCATCGCGGCGGCTTCCGCCTCGCTGATCGCGATGCGGGCGAGCGATGCGATTTTCTTCACCGTTGCCTGATCGATTGCCATATTGTCCTGCCTTTGCGGGAGAAGCTGCGCCGCTAGCACCCTGCCCCTGCCGCTTCAACCGTCGTGGATGAAGATTCGGATCGGCGGACGGTTGCGGATGCCCCCACGCCTTCCCACATGCGGGCTTGCCTCCGTTTCCCTTCTCCCGCTCGCATCGAGCGAAGTCGAGATGCCCATCGGGGTGGCGCCAATACGATGGGTGTCTCGACTTCGCTCGACACGAACGGGTAAGAGAGGATGCCTAATTTCTCGCATGGAGCGCCGCTTGGCCCGCAAATTCCTGTATTTCATCGCCGCGATCATCCTGCTGATCCTTGCCGCTGGAGTGGTCTATCAGCTGTTTCCCGGCTGGATCGCGCGCACAGCCTTCGTCCCCAGCACCGAATTCAAGCCGCAGGCCGTCGCCGCGCCCAACGCCTATGACGATCCGGCGATGTGGTTCGCGCGGCCCGGTCTGGAGAATGATCCGTCGGCGTGGCGTCCCCCGGCGGAAGAGAGCGGCGCGGCCGAATCGCAACTCCCCGATTCGCTCGTCCCCGCCGCGCAGGCCGCCGAACAACCCGCGCCCAGGGGCGACGCGGCGATCTTCTTCGTTCATCCGACAAGCTATTACAGCCGCTCGAGCTGGAACGCGCCGCTCGACGACCGCGACGCCAATCACCGCGCGACCCTGTTCATGCAGGGCATGGCCAGCGCCTTCGGCGACGCGGGCGCGGTCTGGGCGCCGCGTTACCGGCAGGCGACGCTGGGCGCCTTCCTGGCCGAGGACCGCGTGACGGCGGGCAAGGCGATCGACGCCGCCTATCGCGATATCGAGCAGGCGTTCGAGGCCTTCCTCGCCGCGCAGCCCGCGAACAAGCCGATCATCCTCGCCGGGCACAGCCAGGGCGCGCTGCACCTGACGACGCTGCTCAAGAACCGCATCGCCGGCACGCCCGTCGCGAAGCGCATCGTCGCGGCCTATATCGTCGGCTGGCCCATCTCGGTCGAGACCGACATCGCCGCGCTGGGCCTGCCCGCCTGCCAGACGCCCGAGCAAAAGGGCTGCATCCTCGGCTGGGCGAGCTTTGCCGAACCCGCCGATCCCAAGATGGTGACGGAGGCCTATGACGGCACGATCGGTTTCGACGGCCGCCCGCGTGCCGACACGCGGATGCTGTGCACCAATCCGCTGACTGGCGTCCCCGACACCGAAGCACCCGCCGAAGCCAATCTCGGCACATTGCGTCCCAGCCGCGATTTCAAGCAGGGCGACCTGATCCCCGGCAAGGTCGGCGCGAAATGCGACGACACACGCGGTTTCCTGATGCTGGGGGACGCCGATGTCGTGAAGGATTATGTCGTCGCGGGCTATGTGCTGCCGGGCAATAATTACCATGTCTATGACATCACCCTGTTCTGGGCGAATGTCCGCGCCGATGTGCTGCGGCGGCTGGCGACATTCGAGGGGAAGGCGGCTCCTGCCTTCTGACCACATGCCATGTCATTGCGAGCGAAGCGAAGCAAACTCCAGCCATCGGCAAGACAGAATGATCGCTGGAGATTGCTTCGCTTCGCTCGCAATGACGGATAAGAGGCGTTTCATGATCACCACCGCCCCCGCCGATTTCGCCGCCGCGCTTCCCGATGGCGGCCGCCTTGCCGGGCTGGACGTCGGGACCAGAACGATCGGCGTCGCGCTGTGCGATGCAGGGTGGAGCTTTGCCAGCCCCGACAAGACGATTATTCGCAAGAAGTTCGCAGCCGATCTTGAAGCATTGAAGGTGCTGGTCGCCGCGCAGTCCATCGTCGGCCTCATCCTCGG
>PHEM01000358.1 GCA_002842935.1 Alphaproteobacteria bacterium HGW-Alphaproteobacteria-13
GCCATCGCCGCCATCGTCTCGCCGGAATCGCGGGCGCGCAGGTCGATCATCAGCCGGGCGATATCGCGCGGCGAAGCGAACCATTCGAGGCTGTCGATGAAGCGCGGACCCGCCGTGAAGCTGACGCCATCGACCTGTTCGAGCACCAGCCGGTCGCGATTGCCGGCGATCAGCCGGCGCTGCTTCGCATCGTCCGCGCCGATGAAGAGGGGACGCAGATCGCTGAAATTATTGCCTTTCAATGCAAAGGCTTCGACGGTCGTCAGAAAGGGGATGTTGCGCGAAGGATCGCTATGTCCGGCCGCGCGCATTCTCTCCTCGATCCGCTCGCGTCCCAGCAAGTGGATCAGTGTGTCGGCGGCGCCATTGTCGCTGACCGAGATCATCCAGTTCGCCAGCGTCTGGAGCGTGACGGGCGTGCCCCGCGGCCAGTTCGCTGTGGCTGCCGATGAGAAGCTGAGGTGCGACAGCGGCACGACATCGGCCCAGCGCCGCTCGCCCGCCGCGACCTGCGCCGCCAGTTCGTCCAGCACATAGAGCTTGAAGGTCGAGGCGACCGCGAATTGCCGGTCGGCTTCGGCGGCGGCGAGCAGACGGATCGCTCCGCCGTCAAGCTCCGCGACCAGAAAGCCGGTGCGGCCGGGCAGCGCCGCGATCTCGCCCGCGACCTGTCCGAAGCTGTCGCCTTGCGCTTGGGGCGGCGTGGCGTCGATCTGGGCCAGCGCAGGCAGCGGGGCGAGCGCGGTCAGCAGCCATGCGGCGATAAAGCCCGACAGTTTCACGTCCCTCTCCTCAGGCGTCGATCGCGGCCTCGTCGAGCGTTGCAGCATTGGCCTGGATGAACTGGAAACGATGCTCGGGATGCTTGCCCATCAGCCGGTCGACGAGGTCCTTGACCAGATGCCGCTCCTCATATTCCTGCGGCAGCGTGACGCGCAGCATCGAGCGCGTCGCCGGGTCCATCGTCGTTTCCTTCAACTGGTTGGGGTTCATTTCTCCCAAGCCTTTGAAGCGGCCCACATCGACTTTCTTGCCCTTGAACATCGACGCTTCCAGCTCGGCGCGGTGCGCGTCGTCGCGGGCATAGGCGCTGGTCGCGCCCGCCGTCAGGCGATAGAGCGGTGGCTGCGCCAGATAGACATGGCCGCGTCGCACGATGTCCGGCATCTCCTGAAAGAAGAAGGTCATCAGCAAGGTCGCGATATGCGCGCCGTCGACGTCGGCGTCGGTCATGATGACGATCTTCTCATAGCGCAGCCGGTCGGCGTCGCAGTCCTTGCGCAGCCCGCAGCCGAGCGCGAGCGCCAGGTCGGCGATTTCCTGGTTGGCGCGGATCTTGTCGGCGCTGGCGCTGGCGACGTTCAATATCTTGCCGCGAATGGGCAGGATCGCCTGCGTCTTGCGGTCGCGCGCCTGCTTGGCGCTGCCGCCCGCGCTGTCGCCTTCGACGATGAACAATTCCGTGCCTTCCGGGCCGTCGTTCGCACAATCGGTGAGCTTTCCGGGCAGGCGCAGCTTGCGCCCGCTGGTCGCGGTCTTGCGCTTGACCTCGCGCTCCGCCTTGCGCTTCAGCCGCTCGTCCATCCGCTCGAGGACAAGGCCCAGCAGCGCGCGCCCGCGATCCATATTGTCCGACAGATAATGGTCGAAATGGTCGCGCACGGCATTTTCGACGAAGCGCGCGGCCTCCGGACTCGACAGCCGGTCCTTGGTCTGGCTCTGGAACTGCGGGTCGCGGATGAACACCGACAGCATCATCTCGCCGCCGTTGAACACGTCCTCAGGCGTGATCTGCGCCGCCTTCTTCTGGCCGATCAGTTCGCCGAACGCGCGCAATCCCTTGGTCAGCGCGGCGCGCAGGCCCGCTTCGTGCGTGCCGCCCGCGGGCGTCGGGATGGTGTTGCAATACCAGCTATAGCTGCCGTCCGACCACAGCGGCCAGGCGATCGCCCATTCGGCGCGGCCCTGATCGCCGGGAAAATCCTGCCGTCCGACGAACGGCTCGGCGGTCGCGCATTCGCGCGTGCCGATCTGTTCCTTCAGATGATCGGCCAGCCCGCCGGGGAATTGGAACACCGCCTCGGCGGGCGTGTCGTCGCCGATCAGTTCCGGCGCGCATTTCCAGCGAATCTCGACCCCCGCGAACAGATAGGCCTTGGACCGCGCCATGCGATAGAGGCGCTGCGGGCGGAAGCGGCCATGCTCGCCGAAGATCGCCGGATCGGGGATGAAGGAGACGCTGGTGCCGCGCCGGTTCGGCGTCGGGCCGAGTTCTTCCAGCGGCCCTTGCGGCGTGCCTTGGGCAAAACGCTGGCGAAACAGCTGCTTGGCGCGCGCGACTTCGACGGTGGTTTCGATCGACAGCGCGTTGACGACGCTGACGCCGACACCGTGCAGACCGCCCGAGGTCGCATAGGCCTTGCCCTCGAACTTGCCGCCCGAATGGAGCGTCGTCAGGATCACTTCCAGCGCCGACTTGCCAGGGAATTTGGGATGCTCGTCGACCGGCATGCCGCGTCCGTTGTCGATCACGGTCAGGCGGTTGCCCGCGTCGAGAATGATCTCGATGCGGCTCGCATGGCCCGCGACGGCTTCGTCCATGCTGTTGTCGATGACTTCGGCGGCGAGGTGGTGCAGCGCGCGCTCGTCGGTGCCGCCGATATACATGCCGGGGCGGCGGCGAACCGGCTCCAGCCCTTCCAGCACCTCGATCTGCGAGGCGTTGTAGCTGTCGGTCGCGGGCGCGCCCGCATCGAACAAATCGTGACTCATGGCGTGGCTATAGGGGGCGGCAAAGGCCGCTGGCAAGCGTGGTTTTCGGGCGCGGCGGGGCAGGGGGAGCAAGACTCGGTCCATCCCGTTTTCGGCACAGGGAGGAACTTGGCCCCGTCGCCACGGGTTTGACCGCGGACTGCAAAGTCACTCAAAAAGCGGAGAATAATATGAAATTCACGGCTCTCCTCGCCGCTTCGGCGGCAACCCTGCTGGCCGTCCCGGCGGCCGCGCAGGACAATCGGGACCCTTCGGGGGACTTCAACGGTCTCTATATCGCGGTAGGCGGCGGCGGCACGCTGCAAGGCAATGACCGCGGCGAGACGCTGGTCTTCGACACCGATCTTGACGGCGTCTATGGCGACACCGTCACCACGCCGGGCGGGGCCGACGCCTTTGCGCCGGGCTTCTGCAACGGCGCGGCGACCGGCACCGCCAATGTCGGCTGCCGCAATGACAAGGACGGCGCGGAATATTTCGCCCGCGTCGGCTATGACCGGCGCATGGGCAATTTCGTCCTTGGCGCGG
>PHEM01000359.1 GCA_002842935.1 Alphaproteobacteria bacterium HGW-Alphaproteobacteria-13
CGCACCGATGAAGTGATGCAGGCGATCATAGCCGACTTCGCCCGTCCGCGCCGCCATCGGCTGGATGCTCTTGCGATCCCCCGGACCGATCAGGCCCGCAACATAGGCCGGGCACATCCGCTGCCGAGCCTTGTGACCAAGTCCCTTCAGATACGGCGCCAGCCAACGCTCCAGATCAACCCGCCAATCACCGTCCATTGCCGACATCCCTCCAACGTCGGCTCCCTATGAATCACCCATCAACCCAGATGGGAAGCCCAAAAATCAAACTTCTGCCAAAGTAGTGCTAGGGCAGGTCGACATTCAGCGTAGCCAGAGCATGGCGGCGGCGAGACATACGAAGCCGATGAAGTGGACTGTGCGGTGTTCGTAGCGCGTGGCGAAGAGGCGGAAGTGTTGAAGCATCGTTCAATAGCGCCGCGTGTGTCGTCTCGGCCTTGAGTCCGACGCCCAGTTCGGCATCGGACTCCGCGTCCAGCACCAGCCAGCATTCCTCCTTGCCGCGCGGAAAGCCCGCCGTCCGCGCCGCCGCGTCGTCAGGATGGACCTGAATCGATAGCCGCTCCGACGTGAGCAGGAATTTGACCATGATCGCGGCGTCGGCGCCTGCCGGATGCGCGAACCATATCTCGCCGATGCTGCGCCCGCCGAAATCGCCGAAATCCTTGGGAATATCGGTACGCCCCCATGGCTTTTCGACGACGATGATTTCAAGACGTGCCAGCATGACGCCAGGGCGCGGGGCCATGGTCAAGGCGTCAAGCGGGCCGGGTCAGGCCGCCCGATGCAGGCGATGGCCGCCTGCCGCGCCCGGCTGGTCGAGCCACAGCCCGCGCGTGTCATAGACGATCTTGTCGCCGCGCTCCTCCAGCGGGATCGACTTGAACAGGTCGTGGTCGACCAGCACGATCAGCATGTCGCAGCCCGCGAGCGCGCTGTCGAGGTCGATCAACGTGGCGCCGGTGCCCGCGAACTCCATCGGCAGGCCCTTCGCATAGGGTTCGACGATCTCGATCTGCTGGCCGAAGCGGCGCGCGAGCGCGGCGGCGACCTCGACCGCCGGGCTCTCCCGGAAATCGTCGATATTGGGCTTGAAGGCGAGGCCGAGGCAGGCGACGCGCGCGCCCGGATGCTGCGCCACCAGCATCTCGGCGGCGCCGATGACATGCGCCGTCTTGGCGAGGTTGACTTCGCGCGCGGTGCGGATCAGGCGGCTGTGTTCCGGCGCGCCATGGACGAGGAACCACGGATCGACGGCGATGCAATGACCGCCGACGCCGGGACCGGGTTGCAGGATGTTGACGCGCGGGTGCCGGTTGGCGAGGCGGATCACTTCCCACGCATCGACGCCCATATGCTCGGCCATCATCGACAGCTCGTTGGCAAAGGCGATGTTGACGTCGCGATAGCTGTTCTCGACCAGCTTCACCATCTCGGCGGCGCGGGCGGAGGTGGTGACGCAGGCGCCGCGCACGAACTGGCGGTAAAAGGTCATCGCGCGGCGCGCGCAACGCGGCGTGATCCCGCCGATGCAGCGGTCGTTGTCGACCAGCTCGACGAGGATGCGGCCCGGCAGCACGCGCTCGGGACAATAGGCGACGAAGATATCGGCCGCGCCCGCGCAGGCGCCCGGCACCTTGAGATCGGGGCGAAGCTCGGCGAGCAGCGCGGCGACCTTCTCCGTCGTGCCGACCGGCGAGGTCGATTCGAGGATGACGAGATTGCCCGCTTCCAGCTTCGGCGCGATCGCGCGCGCGGCCGACAGGACGTGGCTGATGTCGGGGCGGTGCGCCTCGTCGTGCGGCGTCGGCACTGCGATCACGAAGGTGTCGGCGGACGCGACCTCGGTCGAAGCGACGAGCGCGCCGCGCGCGACCACGCCTTGCACCAGCCCGTCGAGGTCGACTTCCTCGATATGGACCTTGCCGCTGTTGATCGTCTCGACGACAGGACTGCTGACATCTACGCCCATCACGCGGCATCCCGACCGTGCGATCAGCGCGGCGGTCGGCAGGCCGATATAGCCGAGACCGAGGACAGTGACTCTTTGTTCGCTATCAATGGGCACGCGCGACAATCTCCGCTATTCTGGTCGCCGCCTGGCCGTCGCCGAAGGGGTTATGGGCGCGGGCCATGGCGGAATAGGCGCCATCGTCGTCCAAAAGGCTGAAGATTTCGGTAACGATATGATCCTTGTCGGTCCCGACCAATTTGGCGGTTCCGGCCTCTATACCCTCCGGGCGCTCGGTTGTCTCGCGCATCACCAGCACGGGCTTGCCCAGCGACGGCGCTTCTTCCTGCACGCCGCCGCTGTCGGTCAGCACGATGTCGCTCGCGGCGAGCAGGCGGACGAAGTGCGGATAATCGAGCGGATCGATCAGCGCGACATTGGCGAGACCGCCGAGAATAGGTTCCATCGCGCTGCGGACATGCGGGTTGGGATGGATCGGAAAGATCACCGCGACGTCGCTCCGCGCCGCGATGCCCGCGATGGCCTGTGCGATCGCCTTCATGCCGTCGCCGAAATTCTCGCGCCGGTGCGAGGTGACGGCGATGATGCGCTTGCCCGCGAAGCGCGCGAGCAGCGGATCTAGTCCCGCCGCGAGCGATGGCTCCCCGTCGATCCGCGCCTTGGTCGCGAGGAGCGCGTCGATCACTGTATTGCCCGTGACGTGGATGCGTTCGGCCGGGACATTTTCGGCGCGCAGTGCGGCGGCGGCGGTTTCGGTCGGCGCGAAATGCAGGTCGGCGACGGCGCCCGCGACCTTGCGGTTCACTTCCTCGGGCCAGGGATGATAGATATTGCCGCTGCGCAGGCCGGCCTCGACATGGCCGACGGGAATCTTGCGGAAATAGGCGGCGAGTGTCGCCGCCATCGTCGTCAGCGTGTCGCCGTGGACGAGAATGCGGTCGGGTTTTTCGGCGTCGAACGCCTCGCCGAGTCCCGTCACCAGCCGCGCGAGCAGCGCGTCGAGCGTCTGGTTCGGCGTCATGACGTCGAGGTCGATGTCGGGCACGATACGTGCGATTTCCAGTACCTGATCGAGCATATCGCGATGCTGCGCCGTGACGCAGACGCGCACGTCGATGCCCGCCTGCGCCTTCAGGGCGTGGACCACCGGGAACATCTTGATCGCTTCCGGACGGGTTCCGAAAACCAGCATCACCCGCATTCCAACAACTTCCTCACATAGCGCTCCCGAAACCGGCACTCGGCCCATCTAGCCCAACAGGGTTTCCATCCCGTTAGGAACGAAGGGCTTTTCCGGATGCCTGTCAACGGACCGGGCGGTCTCCC
>PHEM01000360.1 GCA_002842935.1 Alphaproteobacteria bacterium HGW-Alphaproteobacteria-13
GCCAGCAACGCGGTCGCCAGCCAGAACAGCTTCTTGTTTTCGCGGCGAATGCAGCGACGCACCCAGAACGGGTATTTCGGCTTCAACCAGCCATGCAGGCGCGGCAGCAGGAACGGCACCTTGGCCGCCCAGGCGGCGTGCGCTTCCGGAAACTGCGTGCGCAGGAACTCCTCTTCGAACACCGCAACGCGCTCGTAGACGATCACCGAAATCAGGAATACCAGGGCGCCATACACCCAACTGCCCGAAAGCATGGCAATGCCGGTGAAATTGAGGATGCGGCCGACGTAGAGCGGGTTGCGCACCAACGAGTAGGGGCCGGTGGTGTTCAACTCCGCCGCCACCGGCGCGTCCTTGGAATTTCCCGACGTCCCCAGCGCCGCAAAACCGCTGGTGATGATGCGGATCAGCGCACCGGCCGAGGCCACTGCCAGCGACACCCAGAACCAGGCCTGGTTGGCGCTTTCCGTGGCGAACGGGCCGATCGCGCGAAAGTGATAGGCGATCATCGCACCAACGATGACGACGGCAGTCAAATAGTGGCCACGGATCTTGAACAGTGCTTCGCCACTGCGCGCGAGTTCGTGCTGATACATCGGGTGCTGCTCCTCGGGATGAAATGGCAAAGCGCAAGAAAACCGGCGCCGGCGCGGTGTTTCGCTGCAATTCCGCATTCTAGCGTGCCGTCAAGGGTTTGGAAAATGCCATGCTCCGACCTGATCGCGGCGCGCATTGGCGCACCCGGCGCCCGGAACCGTGTACGCAGAGGGAAAATCGTCATAATCTGCCCTGTTGAACGAAGTTCCCGGATTGCTGCCAGTGAAAAGTACGCACCAAATGTCGCCGCTTGCCGGTGTGATCGCCGTAGTCGGTTGCGACGGCTCGGGCAAATCGACCCTGACCGCAGACCTGTTCGCGCACTTGCGCGACGAACAGGCGACCGAACTGCTCTACCTCGGCCAGTCCTCGGGCAATATCGCCGACTGGATACGCAGCCTGCCGCTGATCGGTGCCGCATTCGGGCGCTACCTGGTGCGCAAGGCCGAACGCGCGCACGCCAAGGAAAAAACGTCCGCATCGCCCGACATCCCGACCGCGCTGGTGATCCACCTGCTGTCGCGCTGGCGCAAGCACAAGTTCCGGCGGATGCTGGCACTCGATCGCCGTGGCGTGGTGGTAATCGCCGATCGGTATCCACAGGCCGAGGTGCCGGGCTTCTATTTCGATGGCCCGGGCCTCACCGCCCGCGACGCCAGAAATGCCGTCGTACGCTGGCTGGCGGCACGCGAATTGCGCCTGTACCAACGCATGGCCGGCCACGTGCCGGCGCTGGTGATTCGTCTCAATATCGATGCCGACACCGCGCACGCGCGCAAGCCCGATCACAAACTGTCGATGCTGCAAGACAAGGTCACGGTGATCCCGACCCTGCACTTCAACGGCGCGCGGATTCTCGATCTCGACGGCTGCGACCCGTACCCGCAGGTTTTGCAGGCGGCGCTGAGCGCAGCCCGCACCACCATCGCCTCGCGTCCTGGTTGACTGCGCTTCATCAGCAGGCGCTGCGTCGGCAAGGAACTTAACGCGACTTTAGCGGCCCTACAGCAACAATGTGACATTCACATGGCATGCGGATTATGATTCGGTGTCAGTCCTCGTCACGTTGCCAGCAGAGCGCCCGATGCTTGAACTCAGTGTTACCACCGACAAGCTGCATGCCCCCCTGACCGGGGTCGTCGCCGTTGTCGGTTGCGACGGTACCGGCAAATCGACATTGACCGCCGATCTGCTTGCCAACCTGCGCAGCAAGGGCCCCACAGTGCGCCGTTACATGGGCCTGGTCTCCGGCGAGACCGGCGACAAGATCAAGCGCCTTCCATTCATCGGTGTCCGGCTCGAGCGCTACCTCGCGGCCAAGGCGCGGCGCGCGCAGGACATGAAAAAGAAGCTTCCGGGCACTTTTACCGCGGTCGTCATGTATCTGCTCTCGCTGTGGCGTGTCGCGCAACTGCGGCGGGTGATGCGGCTGTCGCAGCGCGGCGTGCTGGTCATCGCGGATCGCTACCCGCAGGCCGAAATCCCCGGATTCAACTACGACGGCCCGGGCCTGACCGCCCACCGCACCAACAACTGGCTGGTGCGCAAGCTCGCGGCGCGCGAGCAGAAGCTGTACGAGTGGATGTCCGAGCAAAAACCCGCGTTGATCATCCGCCTCAACATCGATGCCGATACCGCCTACGCGCGCAAACCGGACCATCACCTGTCCGAATTGCGCGACAAGAGCTCGATTATGCCGCGCCTGCGCTTCAACGGCGCCAACGTGCTCGACATCGATGCACGCCAACCCTACCCACGCGTGCTGGCTGCCGCCTTGCGCGCAATCGATGCCGCCATCATCGTGCCGCGCGCGCGCTGAAGTTTCTCGATGAAGCCGGGACTCGGGACTCGGAAAAGCCACAGCAAAAGCGCGTAGCCCGGGGTGAAGCCCGCAGGGCCGACCGCTCCTGCGCTTCCTGCGTTGGCAAGCTTGCCGCCCCGAGTCCCGAGGTCCCGCTTTACGGCATGCGCTTGCGCAGGATCAGCGCTGACGTATCCGCGTCGCCGTGGCCGGCTTGCGTGAGGGCCGCGTAGTCGGCCAGCGCCTGGTCAATCACCGCGGTACTGGTGCCGGCCGCGCGCGCCATGCCCTGGACGATGTGCAGATCCTTGAGCAGATGCGCGCATTTGAAGCCGGGCACGAATTCATCGCGCAACATCGTGGCGCCGCGCTTGTCGAGGAACCAATTACCGGCGGCGCCGGCGGCGAGCGTCGGTAGCAGGCGGACGGGATCGAGACCGAGCCGCTCGCCCAGAGCGAGCCCTTCGCACACCGCTTCGTTGATGCCGGCCACCAGCACCTGATTCACCGCCTTGGTGGCTTGGCCGGCGCCACTGTCGCCCATCAGGGTGATGCGAGCGGCGTAGCTTTGCAGCGCCGTGTCGGCCTGATCGAGATCGGTCTGCCTGCCGCCCACCATCACCGACAGCTTGCCGTTGCGCGCGCCTTCCACGCCGCCGGATACCGGTGCATCGAGAAAGCCGATGCCGTGCGCTGCGAGTTGTTCGGCCGCAGCGCGCGCGGTGTCCACCGACACCGTGGAATGATCGATCACCACGGCTCCCGTGCGCAGCACCGGCGCCAGCACCGCCACGTTTTCCAGCACGTCGGCATCGGCTGATACGCACAGCACCACCAGATCGCAATCGGCGAAGTCGGCGGCAGCACCGGCCGCGCGCGCATTCAATTCACGCGC
>PHEM01000361.1 GCA_002842935.1 Alphaproteobacteria bacterium HGW-Alphaproteobacteria-13
AGCCAGATCATGTTCGTCTCCCTGTTTTCGGGTCAGTCCATTCGGTCCCTTTTTCGTCATTCCCGCGAAAGCGGGAACCCAGTGGCAACGCCGGCGCGCTGGGTTCCCGCTTTCGCGGGAATGACGAAAGGGGACATTATTCCGCCTCGCGCGCGACCTCGCGCCAGCCGATGTCGCGGCGGCAAAAGCCGGTCGGGAAGTCGAGCTTGTCGACGGCGGCATAGGCGCGGGCCTGCGCCTCGGTGACGCTCTTGCCCGTCGCGGTGACGTTCAGCACGCGGCCGCCCGCCGCGACGATCGTGCGATCCTCGCGCGCCGTGCCCGCGTGGAACACGCGCACGCCGCCTGCCTCGGCCTCGGCGATGCCGCGGATCGCGCCGCCCTTTTCGGGGGTTCCCGGATAGCCGTTCGCCGCCATCACCACGGTCAGCGCATAGTCGTGCGTCAGCATGGGCGGCGGCGCCTCGGCCAGCCCGCCCGTTGCAGCCGCGTGCAGCAGCGCGGCCAGATCGCCCCGGAAACGGATCATCAGCACCTGGCATTCGGGATCGCCGAAACGGCAATTATATTCGATCAGCTTCGGTCCTTCGTCCGTCAGCATCAGCCCCGCGAACAGCACCCCGGCATAGGGCGTGCCGTCCGCCGCCAGCGCCGCCACCGTCGGGCGGATGATGCGCTCCATCACCTCCCCTTCCAGATCGGCGGTCAGCACGGGCGCGGGGCTATAGGCGCCCATGCCGCCGGTGTTGGGACCCGTGTCGCCGTCGCCGACGCGCTTGTGATCCTGCGCGCTGCCGAAGGCGACCACGTTGACGCCGTCCGACAGCGCGAAGAAGCTCGCTTCCTCGCCCGTCAGAAATTCCTCGATCACCACTTCCGCGCCCGCGCCGCCGAAGGCGCCGCCGAACATGTCGTCGATCGCCGCCTCGGCCTCGGCGCGCGTCTCCGCGATGATCACGCCCTTGCCCGCCGCGAGTCCGTCCGCCTTGATAACCACGGGAAGCGCGAAATCGGCCAGCGCCGCCCGCGCTTCCGCCGCGTCGGCGCAGCGCACATAGGCGGCGGTGGGGATGCCCGCCCGCGCGCACAAATCCTTGGTGAAGCCCTTCGATCCTTCGAGCCGCGCCGCCGCCGCCTGCGGGCCGAAGGTGGGGATGTCGATCGCGTGCAGCTTGTCGGCCAGCCCCGCGACCAGCGGCGCTTCGGGACCGGCGACGACGAAATCGATGTCGTGCGTGCGGACGAAGGCGACCAGCGCGTCGACATCGTCGGCGGCGATCGGCGCGCATTCGGCATAGACCTCTATTCCCGGATTGCCCGGTGCGGCATAGAGCTTGGCGCAGCTTGGCGATTGTGCCAGTTGCCAGGCCAGCGCATGTTCGCGGCCCCCCGACCCGATGAGCAGGATATTCATGGCAGTCCCTTTTCCCGATACGGCGTCCGGCGATGATACCGAAGCGCGGCTGTTAGCCGAGGCCGCGCCCGGCGACAATGCGCCTGCCCTGTCAGTGAGCCAATTGTCGGCCGCGATCAAGCGCGCCGTCGAGGACGGATTTTCCCGCGTCCGCGTGCGCGGCGAACTGTCGGGGGCGAAGCGCGCGGCGTCGGGGCATTTCTATGCCAGTCTGAAGGACGACAATGCCCTGATCGACATGGTGATGTGGAAGGGGCAGGCGGCGCGTCTCGCCTTCCGGCCCGAGGACGGGATCGAGGTGATCGCGACCGGCAAGCTCACCACCTATCCGGGGCGGTCGAAATATCAGCTTGTCGTCGATCGGCTGGAGGTCGCGGGCGAAGGCGCGCTGATGCTATTGTTCGAAAAGCTGAAGGCGCGATTGGGCGCCGAGGGGCTGTTCGACCGCGAGCGCAAATATGACCGCCTGCCTTTCCTGCCGCGCACCATCGGCGTCGTCACTTCGCCGACCGGCGCAGTGATCCGCGACATCCTCCACCGCCTCGCCGATCGCTGCCCGACGCATGTCATCGTCTGGCCGGTGCTGGTGCAGGGCGACGGCGCGGCGGCGCAGGTCGCGGGCGCGATTCGCGGCTTCGACGCGCTGGAGCCGGGCGGACCCGTGCCGCGCCCGGACCTGGTCATCGTCGCGCGCGGCGGCGGTTCGATCGAGGATCTGTGGGCGTTCAACGAGGAAATCGTCGTGCGCGCGATCGCCGATTGCCGCATCCCGACGATCAGCGCGGTCGGGCACGAAACCGACGTGACGCTGGCCGACTATGCCGCCGACGTGCGCGCGCCGACGCCGACCGCCGCCGCCGAAATGGCGGTGCCGGTGCGCGCCGAGCTGACGGCGCAGCTCGCTAACTGGGCCGGGCGGATGATCGGCGCGGCGAATCGTCACCAGTCGCTGGGGGCGGAGCGGCTGGCCGCGCTGGACGAGGCGCATTTTCTCGCCTGTTCACTGGGCTACCGCGCGAAATACGTGCTCTCCGCGGCGCGGATGATCGCAGCAGGCACACTGGATCTTTCCGCGATTGCCGCGATGAACGACGAAGCGCTCTATGCCGCGCTCCTGACTGTCTCCGGTGTGGGCGAGAAAGTTGCCAACTGCGTGATGCTATTCGGCTACCATCGTCTCGACCGGTTTCCGCGCGATGTGTGGATCAACCGCATCGAGGCGCGCGAATACGGCGGCGCGTTCCCGACCGCGCGATATCCCGATACCGCGGGCGCACTGCAGCAGTATATCTTCTATTATGCAAGAAGTGCGGCGTATCAGGGCAGCCGTTCAGAGGATTGAACATCCCGATGCCTTGCGTAATATGAAGCGCATAGCTGCGCGGCTTACACTCGACTTTGTAACACGTCATTTCATAAAACCTATTTGAGCAAAGGAGAGGGAACGATGGACGATATACTATCTTCGCTTTACGTTCTATTGGGTGTTGGGTTGCTGATCGCGGCTGTGTTCCTGCTCTCGCGACAAAAGGCGAGGCAGCGGGCGGAAGAACTCGCCGCCTATTGCGCGCAAAACGGGTATCGGCTGACGTTGCAGAACGAGCCGTTGATGCGATCGATTCAGATTGAGACGGATGACTGGCAGCTCAACAGCACCATGCGCGCTGTACGAAACGACGGGGATACCGGCTCTTCCAGCTGGCAGCGCGAGACCAAATGGATTTGCATGCGGCAAAACCCGCTGCGAAAGACATTCGCGATGCAACTATCCCAAGGATCAACCAATCTGGACCAGCTCCCGCAATGGCTACGGGACACAGCGGTCAGTGCGCTGAAACACTGGCTGGGCGACGATATGCA
>PHEM01000362.1 GCA_002842935.1 Alphaproteobacteria bacterium HGW-Alphaproteobacteria-13
TCGGCGCGCCGTCCGCGCCGTCCCCGTCTGGCGAGGGCGGCGAGACCGCCGCGCCGCAGCCCGCGGCGGCGGTCGGCGGGGCGGCAGGCGGCGGGGGGATCGCGTCGCGCGGTCCGGCGATCGTCACGCGCTACGAAGGCGCCAATGCGATCATCGTCGCCGCCAATCCCGATGTGCAGCGGATGCTCGGCGAACTGATCCGCCAGCTCGACAGCCGCCGCGAGCAAGTGCTGGTCGAGGCGATCGTGGTCGAGATCGGCGACGACGCGGCCCGGCGGCTGGGCGTGCAATTTCTGCTCGGCGGCAAGAATATCCCCTTTGCCGCGACCAGCTACAGCAATGCGCAGCCCAACATCCTGACGCTGGGCGGCGCCTATGCCGCGCATGAACTGTCGCGCGAGACGACGACCGTCAACGGCGAGACCATCGTCACGCAGCAGACGAGCGCGCTCGGCAACAGTCTTCAGGAAGCGGCGGCGGCGTCGCTGCTGTCGGCCAGCGGCGGTTTCGCGGGCTTTGCGGGCGACATCGGCCGGGGCACGGTGTTCGGCGCGATCATCAACGCCGTGAAGTCCGACACGACGTCGAACCTGCTCGCGACCCCGCATATCGTCACGCTCGACAACCAGCAGGCGAAATTCCTCGTCGGGCAGGAAGTGCCGGTCACGACCGGCGAGGCGCTGTCGAACAACTTCGACAACGCCTTCCGCACCGTCCAGCGCGAGGAAGTCGGCATCAAGCTGGAAGTCACCCCGCAGGTCAACGCGGCGGGCGAAGTGAAGCTGTTCCTGCGGCAGGAAGTGTCGAGCGTCGCGGGTCCGGTCTCGTCGCGCAGCAGCGACCTGATCCTCAACAAGCGCGCGTTCGAGACGGTGCTGACCGTCGACGACGGCGAGATATTGGCGATCGGCGGCCTGCTCAACGATGATGAGCGCAAGACGATCGAGCGCATCCCGCTGCTCAGCGACATTCCGCTGGTCGGCGAACTGTTCAAGTCGCGCAGCCGCACGCGCGCCAAGACCAATCTGATGGTGTTCATCCGCCCGACGATCCTGCGCAGCCGCGCCGACAATGCCGCGCTGACGGCGCGCCGCTATGGCTATATCCGCGATGTCCAGGCGTGGCGGAATCCGGGCGAAGAGCCTGCGCTCGACACGCTGGTGCGCGACTATCTGGGCACGGTGCCGCCCGCGCCGACGCCGCCCAGCGCCGCCGATGTCACGATCGTCCCCATCGACCTGCCGCCGTCCGTGCCGGAAGCGCAGCCGTGACTGGCGAAACGCCCGTCGATATCCCCTTTGGCTTCGCGCGCGCGCACGGCGTCGTGCTGGCCCGCGAGGAGGAGGGAGGCTGGCTCGCCACGCTGCGTGAAGGGGCGGACGCGGCGGTGCTGATCGAAGTGAAGCGCCACCTCGCCCAGCCGCTGCGCGTCGTCATGGCCGGCGCGCGCGATTTCGACCGGCTGCTGTCCGATCATTATGCCGTCGAGGCCTCGGCGGCGATGGCGGGTTCGCTGGACGGCGGCGAGGATTTCAGCCTGCCGAGCGCGGAGGAACTGCTGGGCGGCGCCGACGACGCCCCCGCCATCCGCCTGATCAACGCGATCATCGCGGAGGCCGTGCGGCAGGGCGTCAGCGACATTCATATCGAACCTTATGAAAGCGGTCTCGTCGTTCGGATGCGCGGCGACGGCGTGCTGCGCGAACATCTGCGCATGCCGCCGCACGTCGCGCCGGTCGTCGTCAGCCGCATCAAGGTGATGGCGCGGCTCGACATCGCCGAACGGCGCGTGCCGCAGGACGGGCGTATCGCGCTGACGCTGGCGGGCAAGGCGGTCGATGTCCGCGTCTCGACCCTGCCGAGCCGCGCGGGCGAGCGCGTGGTGATGCGCATCCTCGACAAGGAGGCGGCGGGGATCGACTTCGACGTGCTGGGCCTGACGGGCGACGCCGACCGCATATTGCGCGAGGCGCTGGCCGAGCCGAACGGCATCATCCTCGTCACCGGGCCGACGGGATCGGGCAAGACGACCACGCTTTACGCGGCGCTGAAGCAACTCAATGACGGGCGGCGCAACATCCTGACCGTCGAGGACCCCGTCGAATATGCGGTCGAGGGCGTCGGCCAGACGCAAGTGAATGCGAAGGTCGGACTCGATTTCGCCGCCGGGCTGCGCGCGATCCTGCGACAGGACCCCGATGTGGTGATGGTCGGCGAAATCCGCGACCGCGAGACCGCCGATATCGCCGTGCAGGCGTCGCTGACGGGGCATCTCGTGCTGTCGACCGTCCACACCAACGACGCGGTCGGCGCGATCACGCGCCTCAAGGATCTGAAGGTCGAGCCGTTCCTGCTCGCCTCGACGCTGCGCGCGGTGATCGCGCAGCGGCTGGTGCGCCGCTTGTGCGAGGCGTGCCGCGAGCCGGTGCAGGCCGACACCGGCGTCGCGGCGATGCTGGGACTGGACGCGGGCGCCGTCATCTGGCGGCCCAGGGGCTGCGAGGCGTGTGGGCAGACGGGCTTCAAGGGCCGCGTCGGCGTGTTCGAGGCGATCCGGGTCGACGAGACGGTGCGCCGCCATATCTATGCGGGCGGCGACGAGGCGATGATCGCGCGGCACGCCTTCCTGAAGGCGCCGACCCTGGCCTCGGCGGCGCGGGCGATGGTGGCGAAGGGGCTGACGACGCCCGAAGAGGCGATCCGCATCGCGCGGCGCGAGGATGTCGATGCCTGACTATCGCTATGTGGCGATCGACGCGCGCGGGCGCGAGCGCAAGGGGCGGCTGGCGGCCGCGGGCGACGATGCCGCGCGCGCCGACCTTACGCGCCGCAGATATCATGTCGTCGCGCTCGATGCGGCGGGGGCGGCGAGTCCGGGCCGCGCGCTGTTCGCGCTGCGCCGCGACAGGCTTTCCGCGAGGGAATTGGCGCTGTTCACGCGCCAGCTCGCGACGCTGGCCGAAGTCGCGCCGCTGGAAGAGGCGCTGCGCACGCTGGCGCGGCAAAGCGAGACCGACCGCGCGCGCGCCGTGATCGAGGGCGTCCATGCGGGCCTGCTCGAAGGACGCCGCCTCGCCGACGCGATGGCGCGGCGGGACGGCAGCTTTCCGCCGCTCTACCGCGCGATGGTTGCGGCGGGGGAGACCACGGGCAGCCTGACCGTCATCCTCGCGCGGCTCGCCGATCTGCTCGAACGGCAGGCGGAAGTGCGCGGCAAGCTGATCGCCGCGCTCGCCTATCCGCTCGTCCTCGCCGTGGTCGCGATCGG
>PHEM01000363.1 GCA_002842935.1 Alphaproteobacteria bacterium HGW-Alphaproteobacteria-13
GCGACAATTCCTCCGTGACGATGCACATGACCAGCTTGCCGAGACCAAGCCCGCCATATTCCTCGGGGATGCAGACGCCGAAGGTGCCGAGTTCGGCCATCGCCGTGACCGCCGTGTCGGGAATCAGGTCGTTGGCGAGGTGCCAGCCGTGCGCGTTCGGGATGATCTCCACGTCCGTGAAGCGGCGATATTGCTCGCGGATCGTATCGAGATCGGCGTCGTGCAGCGTCTCGCTCGGCCAATGGCCCTCGGCGAGCGCGGCGGCGACGGCGGCGCGCGTGGCGGCGTGGTCGGCGTCGAGCAGGTCCGCGCAGGCGTCCGCCAGCGTCCGCGCCGCCGCGCCGAGACCAAGGTCGGCGGGACGGAACAGCTCATTCTGCCCCATCGGCAGCCCGCCCGCGAGCTGGCCGATCCCTTCGGCGAAGGCGAGCGTGGCGATGTGCGCGTCGAGCGGGTTCGCGCCTTGTCCGGCGTCCAGCCAGTCCAGCACCGCTTCCAGCGCCGCGACGGTGGTCGCGACCCATGCGAAGCCATGGGCCGCGCGCTGCTCGCTGTCGATCGGCCGCGCCGCGAGGCGCTGCGCCAACGCGGCTTGGGCTGCCGCGCGATAGGCCTGCGCCGCTTGCAGGGTAGGACGCAAGTCCATCAGGCGCGCTCGAAAATGGCGGCGATGCCCTGGCCGCCGCCGATGCACATCGTCTCCAGCCCATAGCGCCCGTCGCGCCGGACCAGTTCGCGCGTCAGATTGGCGAGGATGCGTCCGCCCGTCGCGCCGATCGGGTGGCCGAGCGAGATGCCCGATCCGTTGACGTTCAAAATCTCGTTGCGGCTGTCGTCGTCCGACCAACCCCAGCCCTTGAGGCAGGCGAGCACTTGCGGCGCAAAGGCTTCGTTGAGTTCGACCAGATCGATGTCGCCCCAGCCCAGGCCGCTGCGCGCGAACAGCCGCTCGACGGCGGGGACCGGACCAAAGCCCATGCGGCTGGGATCGCAGCCCGCCGCCGCCCAGCTGTGGAACCAGGCGATGGGTTCAAGGCCGAGTTCCTCGAGCTTGTCCTCCGCGACGACAAGGCAGGCCGCCGCCGCGTCATTCTGTTGGCTGGCGTTGCCCGCCGTGACGACGCCGCCTTCCAGCGCGCGCAGCTTGCCGAGCGATTCCATCGTCGCGTCGGCGCGATAGCCCTCGTCATGCGCAAAGAGGACGGGATCGCCCTTGCGCTGCGGGACGCTGACGGGGACCAGTTCGTCGTCGAACAGCCCGTTTGCCCAGGCGGCGGCGGCGCGCTGGTGGCTGCGCACGGCATAGGCGTCGCACGCCTCGCGGCTGATGTCGTAATCCTTGGCCAGATTCTCGGCGGTCTCGATCATGCCGGTGATGACGCCGAAGCGCTCGATGGGCTGCGACATCACGCGGCCGCGCGTCAGCCGGTCGTGCAGCGTCAGATTGCCGGAGCGCACGCCCTTGCGGACGTCGGTGGTGTAATGCTCGACATTCGACATGGATTCGACGCCGCCCGCGACGACAAGGTCGGACATGCCGGTCTGCACCATCATCGCCGCGTTGACGATCGCCTGAAGCCCGGAGCCGCAGCGGCGGTCGAGCTGATAGCCCGGCACTTCCAGCGGCAGCCCGGCGGCGAGCCATGCCCAGTGGCCGATGCACGGCGCCTCGCCATTGCCGTAACCTTGCGAAAAGACGACGTCGTCGACGCGCGCGGGGTCGACCCCGGTGCGCTCCATCAGCGCCTTCAGGATCACGGCGCCCAGCTCGCCCGCCGTCATTGCGGACAGGGCGCCGCCGAATTTGCCGACGGCGGTGCGGATCGGGGCGACGATGGCGGCGCGGCGTAGGGTCATGTTGTTTCTCCAGTATGGGCGAGGGCATTTAACAGCTTCGTCACCCCGGACTTGATCCGGGGTCCCGCTTTCGAGCGGTGAAAAGCGGGACCCCGGATCAAGTCCGGGGTGACGGAAATGGGGAAGGCGATTTCAGCCGACACCGACGATTCCGGCATCGATCAGGCGGGCGATCTCGCCCGAGGATAGCGAAAGGCGCTCTGTCAGCACCTCTTCCGAATGCTGGCCGTTGCGCGGCGCGGGGCGGGGCGGCTGACGTGTCGCCTGCGGGATGGTCGCAAAGGCCCCGGCGGCGGGATAGGCGAAGCCGCTGGGATTCTCCGCCGCGCCGAAGATCGGATTGTCCGCGACCAGCGCCGGGTCGTTCGCGGCGTCGAGCATCGTGCGATAAGGCGAATGGACGACCCCGCCCGCATCGAAGGCGGCGGCAAGGTCGGCGTGATTGCGGTTCGCGACGGCCCGCTCGAACAGCGGGAACAGTGCGTCGCGATGCGTGAAGCGCAGCCCGTCGTCCTTCGCGAAGGAGACCCCGCGCTCCGCCTCGACGGCGGCGACGGCATCGCCCAGGTCCAGCGCGGCGACCAGATTCGCCCATTGGCGCGGCGTGACGACGACGATCATCGTCCGCTGTCCGTCGCGCGTCGTGAAGTCGCGCCCGAACAGGCCATAGACGGCGTTGCCGAGCCGCGGGCGGTTCTCCCCCGCGTAAAGCACTTCGGCGATGCCGCCCATATTGGCGACGGTGCCGATCGCGACGTCGGACAGCGGCAGGCGAACCTCGCCGCCTTCGCCCGTCGCGCCGCGCCGCTGCACTGCCGCGAGCAGCGCGAAGGCGGCATAGGCGCCCGTCAGCAGGTCCCAGGCGGGCAGCACATGGTTGACCGGCTCCGGTCCCGCGCCGGTCAGCATCGGATAGCCGACGCTGTTGTTCACCGTATAGTCGAGCGCGGGCGACCCGTCCGCCCAGCCCATCACGCGCACGGTGATCAGGTCGAGGCGTTCCTGTGCCAGCACCTCGTGCGACAGGAAACCTTGCGCCGGGAAATTGGTGACGAACTGCCCTGTCGCGCGCACCAGCGCTTGCAGCAGTTCGCGCCCCTCGGGCCGCGCGAGATCGAGCGCGACCGACTTCTTCGCGCGGTTGAGATTTTCCCAATAGAGGGAATCATTCTCCGCCGTCACGGGCCAGCGCCGGAAGTCCGGGCCGCCGCCGATCTGGTCGACGCGGATCACTTCGGCGCCGAACTGCGCGAGGTAGAGGCCCGCGGTGGGGGAGGCGACGAAGGACGACGCCTCGATGACGGACAGGCCTGAGAGGAGATTATACACCGATCCCTCCCATCCAATTCGTCATCCCGGCGAAGGCCGGGATCTCGCCGGTGAGGCAGGACGCGACGGCGAGAT
>PHEM01000364.1 GCA_002842935.1 Alphaproteobacteria bacterium HGW-Alphaproteobacteria-13
GTGAGATGCCGTGCCGATCATGCCTCCCCCCTCCCGCCTGCGGGAGGGGGGAGGCATGATCGGCACGGCATCTCACGACGTCATCATCGTCGGTTCCGGCGCGGCCGGGCTGACCGCCGCGATCGCGCTCGCCGATCATTGCCGCGTGCTGGTGCTGGCGAAAGGCGCGCTGACTGGCGGATCGACGGCCTGGGCGCAGGGCGGAATCGCGGCGGTGCTCGACGCGGGCGATACGTTCGCGAATCATATCGACGACACGATGGTCGCGGGCGCGGGGCTGAATCGGCGCGAGACAGTCGAATTCGTCGTCGAGAACGCTCCGCATGCGATCGATCGACTGATGGAGATGGGCGTCCCCTTCAACATGGAAGAGGGCGTGCTGCACCTGACGCGCGAGGGTGGCCATTCGCACCGCCGCATCGTCCATGTCGACGACGCGACCGGCTGGGCCGTGCAGGCGGCGCTGCTTAAGACGGCCGAGATGCATCCGAACATCACCCTGCTGCCCGGCCAGTCGTGCATCGACCTGATCACCGGGCGGCACGAACAGCGCTATTCGGGATCGGGGCGCGTGTGGGGCGTCTATGCGCTCGACGAACGGACGGGGAAGGTGCAGGCGCATGTCGGCCGCGCGACCATATTGGCGAGCGGCGGGGCGGGGCGCGTCTATCAATTCTCCACGGCCCCAAGAGGCGCGACGGGCGACGGCATCGCCATGGCATGGCGTGCGGGCGCGCGCGTCTCCAACATGGAGATGATGCAGTTCCACCCGACCTGCCTCTATAATCTCGACGTCAAGAATTTCCTGATCACCGAGGCCGTGCGCGGCGAAGGCGGGATCTTGAAGCATCCCGTCACGGGCCACCGCTATATGCCCGATTATGACGAACGGGCGGAACTGGCGCCGCGCGATATCGTCGCGCGCGCCAACGACGACCAGATCAAGCGCTATGGTCTCGATTTCGTCCATCTCGACATCAGCCACAAGGACCCGGCCTTCGTCGCGGGCCATTTCCCGAACATCCATGAAAAGCTGCTGACGCTGGGCATCGACATGACGAAGCAGCCGATCCCCGTGGTGCCCGCGCAGCATTATACCTGCGGCGGCGTGTTGATCGACCTCGACGGGCGCACCGACCTGCCGGGGCTGTACGCGGC
This sequence comes from Alphaproteobacteria bacterium HGW-Alphaproteobacteria-13, assembly GCA_002842935.1. Taxonomy (GTDB): domain Bacteria; phylum Pseudomonadota; class Alphaproteobacteria; order Sphingomonadales; family Sphingomonadaceae; genus Sphingopyxis. The sequence goes on from PHEM01000364.1 coordinate 1,159, forward strand.
GGGCGAATGCACCGAAAGCGGGCTGCACGGTGCCAACCGGCTGGCGTCCAACTCGCTGCTCGAATGTTTCGTGTTCGGCGAGGCGGCGGCGTGCGACATCATCCGTCATTGGGACCAACTCGACGCCCCGCCCGCGATCCGGCCGTGGGACGCCAGCCGCGTCACCGATTCGGACGAAGAGGTGGTCATCAAGCAGAACTGGACCGAAATCCGCCGCTTCATGTGGAACTATGTCGGCATCGTGCGCACGACCAAGCGGCTGGAGCGCGCGCAGCACCGCATCAACATGCTGATGCACGAGGTCGAGGATTATTACGGCCATTTCCGCGTGACGACCGACCTCATTGAACTGCGCAACCTGCTGCAATGCGCCGAACTGATCGTGAAGAGCGCGCTGCGCCGCAAGGAAAGCCGCGGGCTGCACTATACGCTCGACTATCCCGACATGCTGGCGGAGGCGGTGGACACGGTGCTGGTGCCTTGAGGGCGGTGCCAATTTGATTCACGCGAAGACGCGAAGGCGCGAAGAGGTTGCGTTCGGGCTTCGATGACGGTTTGCCGCCGCAGGCGGTCTTCATTCGAAATAGCGCTTCGCGCGAGTTGGCAAGCGCCGTTGGGCGCGCGTGCAATCTCTTCGCGCCTTCGCGTCTTCGCGTGAACCGATCTATCCGAACCCCTCGTTCAAAAACCGTTCCGCCAGCGCCGCGTGCAGCGCCGCGCCCCTTGTCATGACGCTTTCGTCCAGGACCATGCGGTTCGAATGCAGCCCGCAGCAGGCCCGCCAGTCGCTGCCCGCCTCGCTGGCGCCCAGCCAGAACATCGCGCCCGGCACTTTTTCGAGGACATAGGCGAAATCCTCCGCCCCCATCACGGGATGCTCCATCGTCAGCCACGCCGCCTCGCCGAACGTCGCTTCGACGACGCGCTGGCCGAAGGCGGCGGCGCGGCTGTCGCAGATGGTGACGGGAAAGCCTTCCTCGATCACCACGTCGGCGGTGCAGCCATGCGCCTGGGCGATCGCGGGGACGAGGCGGCGGAGTTCGGCGGCGATCATCGCGCGGCGGTGCGGCGACAGGGTGCGGATCGTGCCGAACATCTCCGCCGTTTCGGGGATGATGTTGTTCGTCGTGCCCGCCGCGATCTGCGCGATGGTAACGACGGCGGGGTCGAAGACCGAGACGCGGCGCGTCACCATCGTCTGGATCGCCGTGACGATTTCGCAGGCGACGGGGATCGGGTCGATCGCATCCTGCGGCATCGACGCATGGCCGCCCGCGCCCTTGACGCTGATCGACAGCACGTCCGACGAGGCGAGCAGCGGACCCGGCTTGCCGGCAAAGACGCCGTGCGGCGCGTTGGGCATGATGTGCAATGCAAAGGCGGCGTCGGGCAGCGGGTCGATCAGCCCGTCCTCCAGCATATGGCGCGCGCCGTGATGACCCTCTTCGCCGGGCTGGAACATGAACATCACCGTGCCCGCCAGCCGTTCGCGCGCCGCGCACAGCAGCTTGGCCGCACCGACCAGCATCGCGACATGCGTGTCGTGCCCGCAGGCGTGCATCGCGCCACGTGTCTCGGAGGCGAAATCGAGTCCCGTGTCCTCGACCAGCGGCAGCGCATCCATGTCGCCGCGCAGCAGCACGGTGCGGCCGTTGGCCCCGTCCCCCGCCAAACCCCCGCGCAGGGTGGCGACCAGCCCCGTGGTCGACGGTCCCTCGCGATATTCGAGCGGCAGGCCCGCGAGCGCGTCCTTGATCTTCGCCAGCGTCCGGGGATTGTGAAGGCCCAGTTCCGGTTCGCGGTGAATCGCGCGGCGCAGGCGGGAGAGGTCGTCGCCCAGCGCCTCCGCCTCGGCGGGCCAGTTTCGCGCCGTCTCGTTCATTTATGGCCGCCGCCGAACAATTGCCGCCCGGCGAGGTCGAGCATTATCTCCTCGCTGCCGCCGCCGATCGCGTTGACGCGTACTTCGCGATAGATGCGCTCGACCTTGCTGCCCTTGATATAGCTGGCGCCGCCCAGCACCTGCGCCGCCTCGCGCGCCACGGCCTCCAGCATCCGTGTCGCCTGCACTTTCAACATCGCGAAATCGGCGGGGCGCGC
>PHEM01000365.1 GCA_002842935.1 Alphaproteobacteria bacterium HGW-Alphaproteobacteria-13
CTCACCATCCGTCAGCCTCCATGCTGACACCCTATGAATCACTCAAATATCCGCTTGGGAACCCCCTATTTGATGACACGCCCAAGTTCAGCATGACGAGAGTGGGTATCCCCGCATAGCTAATCGGCCTGTTTTCGGCCCTCTGGAGCGTTGCCAAGCGGGGCGCGGCCCGCCTATAGAAGGCCTTGCCGTAACGGCTAACCGCAAAGGAAACTCGCCTTGGCCAAGACACCCGCGCGCAAGACCGCCGCGCCGAAAAAGACTGCTTCCACCCCAGCCCCCGCGACCAATCGCGAAAAGCCCCGCGAACCCGTCCCATATGACGCCTCCCCCGAAGAGCTGGAGACATTCTATCGCGAGATGCTGCTCATCCGCCGTTTCGAGGAAAAGGCGGGGCAGCTTTACGGCCTGGGCCTGATCGGCGGCTTCTGCCACCTCTATATCGGGCAGGAAGCCGTGGCCGTGGGCCTGCAATCGGCGCTCGACGGCGACAGGGACAGCGTTATCACCGGCTATCGCGACCATGGCCATATGCTCGCCTATGGCATCGATCCCAAGGTGATCATGGCCGAACTGACGGGCCGCGCCGCCGGCATCTCGAAAGGCAAGGGCGGATCGATGCACATGTTCAGCGTCGAGCATAAATTCTATGGCGGTCACGGCATCGTCGGCGCGCAGGTGTCGCTGGGCACAGGCCTGGCCTTCGCGCACAAATATCGCGGCGACGGCGGCGTCGCCATGGCCTATTTCGGCGACGGCGCCGCGAACCAGGGCCAGGTCTATGAAAGCTTCAACATGGCCGAGCTGTGGAAGCTGCCGATCATCTTCGTGATCGAGAACAACCAATATGCGATGGGCACGTCGGTCAACCGCTCGTCGGCCGAGGACCAGCTCTATCGGCGCGGCGAAAGCTTCCGCATCCCCGGCATGCAGGTCGACGGCATGGACGTGCTCGCCGTGCGCGGCGCGGCGGAGGCGGCGCTTGAATGGGTGCGCGCGGGCAAGGGACCGATCCTGCTCGAACTCAAGACCTATCGTTATCGCGGCCATTCGATGTCCGACCCCGCCAAATATCGCAGCCGCGAGGAAGTGCAGGCCGTGCGCGACAAATCCGACGCCATCGAAGGGCTGAAGAAGCTCATGGAAAGCGCCGGGATCACCGAGGAAAGAATCAAGGGGATCGACAAGGAAATCCGCCAGATCGTCGCCGAGGCCGCCGACTTCGCCGAAAGCGCCCCCGAACCCGATCTGTCCGATCTGTATACCGACGTGCTGGTGGAGCAATATTGAGATGGCCATCGAATTGAAGATGCCGGCGCTGTCGCCGACGATGGAAGAAGGCACGCTCGCCAAGTGGCTCGTCAAGGAAGGCGACACGGTGGTGTCGGGCGACATATTGGCCGAGATCGAAACCGACAAGGCGACGATGGAGTTCGAGGCCATCGACGAGGGCACGATCGCGCAGATATTGATCCCCGAAGGGAGCGACAATGTGAAGGTCGGCACCGTGATCGCGACGATCGCGGGGGAAGGGGAGGAAAAGGACGTCGCCCCCGCGAAGGCGGGGGCCGCTGGCGGCAGTGAACCAACTCCTGCGGTCCCCGCCTTCGCGGGGGCGACGGATGAGGCGTCGAAGAAAGCCGAGACCGGCACTGACCAGCTCGTCACTGCACGGAAGGCAGAGGTCACGGACCCCGCCATTCCCGAAGGCACGGCGATGATCCGCCTCACGGTGCGCGAAGCCTTGCGCGACGCGATGGCGGAGGAAATGCGCGCCGACGCCCGCGTCTTCGTGATGGGCGAGGAAGTCGCCGAATATCAGGGCGCCTACAAGGTCACGCAGGGCCTGCTCGACGAGTTCGGCGCGCGCCGCGTCGTCGATACGCCGATCACCGAATATGGCTTCGCGGGTCTGGGATCGGGCGCGGCGATGGGCGGGCTGCGTCCGATCATCGAGTTCATGACCTTCAACTTCGCGATGCAGGCCATCGACCACATCATCAACTCGGCGGCCAAGACCAACTATATGTCCGGCGGCCAGATGCGCTGTCCGATCGTGTTTCGCGGTCCCAACGGCGCGGCCAGCCGCGTCGGCGCGCAGCACAGCCAGAATTATGCGCCCTGGTACGCGAACGTTCCCGGCCTGATCGTCATCTCGCCCTATGACGCCGCCGATGCCAAGGGGCTGCTCAAGGCCGCGATCCGCAGCGAGGACCCCGTGGTCTTCCTCGAGAATGAGCTGCTCTATGGCCGCAGCTTCGAGGTTCCCGATATCGAGGATCATGTCCTGCCGATCGGTAAGGCGCGCGTCATGCGCGAAGGACGCGACGTCACCATCGTCAGCTATTCGATCGGTGTCGGACTGGCGCTCGAGGCCGCCGACGCGCTGGCGGGCGAGGGGATCGAGGCCGAAGTCGTCGACTTGCGCACGCTGCGCCCGCTCGACACGGCGACGGTGCTCGCCAGCCTGAAAAAGACCAATCGCCTTGTCGTGGTCGAGGAAGGCTGGCCGGTGTGCTCGATCGCCAGCGAAATCGCCATGGTCGCGATGGAGCAGGGCTTCGACGATCTCGACGCGCCCGTGCTGCGCGTGTGCAACGAGGATGTGCCGCTGCCCTATGCCGCCAATCTGGAAAAGGCGGCGCTGGTCAGCACCCCGCGCGTCATCGCGGCAGTGAAGGCGGTCTGCAATCGCTGAAATGTCGTCCCCGCGCAGGCGGGGACCGCCGGAGACCTTGCTCGCCAGCGATGTGTAAACCGATAGCGGTCCCCGCCTGCGCGGGGACGACGAGTTAGGCGATGAACGACGCTGAACCCGAGACCGCCTATCCCGACATCCGCGATCCGCGCGTGATGGTCGCGGTGCCGCGCGACCGGCGCGTGCGGATCGCGGGGCTGTGGATGCTGGCCGAGCGGCTGACGGCGTTGCTCCGCGACGCGCGCGAGCCGCTGATCGGCCAGATCAAGCTGGCGTGGTGGCGCGACATGATGGTGCTGCTGGCCAGCGACCCGGCGGCGTTGCCGAAAGGCGAACCGTTGCTCGCCGAATTGCAGGCGAGCTGGGCCGGGCAGGACGGGCTGGCCGTTCTGGTCGACGCGGCCGAGGCGATGCTGCTGGCGGAGGATGCGGCGGGGCGGCATGACGCCGCCACCGGCTTTGGCGAGGCGCTGTTCCGCCTGTCGGGGGGCGGAGGCGGCGCGCGCTGGGGGCTGCTGTGGGGCGCCGCGCTTCAGGAC
>PHEM01000014.1 GCA_002842935.1 Alphaproteobacteria bacterium HGW-Alphaproteobacteria-13
GCAGGCCGTTCAGCGATCGGCCATATGCAGGAACCTAACGCGCCTCTTGGTAATTCGTCATGCTGAACTTGTTTCACGGTGACGAAGCGAGAAAGGTTATGCTGATGATTCGCCTGCCCTCTGTCCTGACCCTGACCCTGACCCTGTCCCTGCTCCTCGCCGCCTGCGCCCCTGCCGGAGCACCGGAAGCGCCCGGCGAAGCGCCCGCACCGTCCCGCGCCTATCTGGCGCTCGGCACCGAGCCGGGCTGGACGCTGGAGATCACGCCCGCGCGGCTGAACTATGCGGGCGATTATGGCGAAACGCGGATCGCCGCGCCGAATCCCGGCGCGCGGCCGTCCTTCAACGGCGAGCGCTATGTCGCCGACCGGCTGACGGTCGATGTGACGCACGCCGAGTGCAGCGACGGGATGAGCGACCGCCGCTATCGCGACACCGTGACGGTCACGGCCGACGGCAAGACGGTGAAGGGCTGCGGCGGCGCGATCCTGCCGCCCGCTGAACTCGCCGGGACGAGCTGGACGTTCGTGTCGATCGGCGGCGCGCCGGTCGCGGGGGACCGCCCAGCCGAACTGCGGTTCGAAGCGGACCGGATGAGCGGCAGCGCGGGCTGCAACCGCTTCGGCGGCGGCTATGCGGTCGCGGACGGCGTGCTGACAGCGGGGCCGCTTGCCGCGACGCTGATGGCTTGCCCCGGCGCGGCGATGGAGCAGGAACGCGCCTTTTTCGCGCTTGTGAAAGCGCCGGTCCGCATCGCTTTCCCCGCGGACGGCACAATGGTGCTGACGGGCGCGGACGGCATGACGGCGGTGCTCAAGCGGGCGATTTAGAGCAGATCGCGTAGAATCTGAAACACCCGTTTCCCCGAGCGAAGACGAGGGGTTATGCCGAGCGAAGTCGAGGCTGCGACGGTGCGGGTTCTCGCTTCGCTCGAACGTGCCCCTCGGCTTCGCTCGGGGATGCGGTGATTCATCGCACGCCGCGACGCTACTCCGCCCCGTCGTTCACCGCCGCCGGCGCCGCCGCCAGTTTCGCGAGCGGGCGCGCCGATTGTTCGGCGACGGGCAGCACCGGAATCTCCTTGCCGCCCGTTTCGACGTCGAGCGCCTCGAATCGCTTCGCCTGCGTCAGCACCTGCGATTCGAAGCTGCCGACGAAGGCGTTGTACGCCCCCGTCGCCTGGTCGAGATTCTTGCCGACGCGCGCGATATGCGCGCCCATCACCGTCATGCGCGCATAAAGTTCCTTGCCCAGCGCGGCGATCTCGCGCGCCTGTCCCGCCAGTTTCTCCTGCCGCCACACCGCCGCGACGGTGCGCGCGATCGCGATCAGGTTGGTCGGCGTCGCGAGCAGCACCTTGCGGTCGAACGCATAGTCCCACAGCCCCGCGTCCTGATCGAGCGCGGCGGCCAGGAAATGCTCGCCGGGGACGAACATCACCACATAGTCGGGCGTGTCGTCGAACTGGTTCCAATAGGATTTGGCGCCGAGCGTGTTGACATGCGCCTTCATCGCCGCCGCATGCGCCGCGAGATGCGTGGTCCGCTCGCCTTCGTCGACCGCGCCGAACGCGTCCTGATAGGCGTTGAGCGACACCTTGGCGTCGATGACGAGGCTTTGCCCCCCCGGCACCTTCACCACCACATCGGGGCGCAGCCGTCCGCCTTCCCCATCATCGACGCTGACTTCGGTCTGGAAGTCGGCATGTTCGGAAAGACCGCAGCTTTCGAGCACGTTGCGAAGCTGCTGCTCGCCCCAGCGCCCGCGCGCCTTGGGCGCGTTGCGCAGCGCGTTGACCAGCTTCGCCGCCTCGCTCGACACGCGCTCCGTCCCTTCGCGCATCGCGGCGATCTGGCCGTTCAGCAGACCGAAGGCGTCGCGGCGCTCGGTCTCGATCTTCGTCACGGCCTGCTCATATTTCTCCAGCCGCTCGTGCACAGGCGACAGCAGCGCCTTCAGATTCTGGCCCGCCGTCTCCTCGCTCTGGCGAAAGCGCGCCTCGGCGCGTTCGAGAAAGGCCTTTTGCGCCTCGCCCAGCATCGCCTGTCCGACTTCGCGGAATTGGGCGGTCAACGCCGCCTGCGCCTCGCGAAGCTGCGCGATCTGTGCATCATGCGCCTCGTCGCGCACGCGCTGCTCGGCCAGCAGCGCCGACAGTTGCAAGTCCGCCGCGTTGCGCGCCTCCGCCTCGGCCGCAAGGTCGGTGACGGCGGTGCGGAAGCGCTCCGACAATCCGTCGCGCTCGGCCTTCAATGCCCCCGCCTGCCGCGCGGCGAGCAGCCAGCCGATCAGCAGACCAATGACGAGCGCGAGGGCGGCGGCAAGAAACAGCGACATGTCCATGAGCGGAACATAGGACGAACACAGGGTCCTTGGCTAGGGCTTTCCGTGAAAGGGCAGGATCGCGCGGTACGCCTCCACGCCCGGCGCGCCGCCCACGGCCGCGCCTTGCGTCAGCAGCCAGTAATGGCGCACGATCTCCGCCTGCTGCTCCAGCCCATAGCGGTGCAACGGCCAGCCGGGTTTCAGGCTGTAGTCATAGCGCGCGAAGGGGTGGCGCATCAGCACCAGATACCAGCGCCCGCGCGTCTGCGCCTGCCAGACATGCGTCATTTCATGGATGAACAATCCCCCGGCGCCGAGTCCTCCGCCCGGCGGACAAGAGAAATCGTCGCAATAGACGTCGCCGCCGGGATGGAAATGAAGGTGGCCCATCGGCGCCATCACGACGCGGCGCGGCTGAAAGAAGATCCATTTGCGATGCCGCACGCGCACATCATCATAACGGATCGCGTCGCCGAAGACGCTCCGCGCCAGTACGACCTCGCCCGCCGTCAGGCCGCGCCCCTCACGCTCCATGGGGATTCAGTCCACGACTCCGTTGCTCGCTTCCGGCCCGGCGCCATGGTCCATCGCGCCATGGTCCGCCGCGCCTTCGGCCTGCTTGATCGGAAAGTCGAACAAGATGCGCTCATTGTTGTTGTCGGTGAAGACGAAGGCCATGGTCAGCTTGCCCATGCGCACGGCGGCGGGGTTGATGGCCCAGATCATCAGATGCTTGCCGCCCTGCTTGAACACCAGCTCGCCCTTGGCCGGGACGTCGGCGGCGGCCAGCGGCTTCATCGTCGTCACGCCGTTTTCACGCACCGTTTCGTGCATCTCGACGCGCTGGGCCAAGTCGGCGGTCACGGCGACGAGGCGCACCGGGCGCGGCCCGCCCTGGACGCGGAAATAGCCGACCGCCGGACGGTCGGGCGTCGCGCCCATCACGATATGCCCGCTGACGACGTTGAGCGGGCGCGGCGCGGCGATCGGATTGTCGCCGCAGCCAGCGAGAAGCAGCGGAACGGCGAGCGCGGCGGCGAACAGGACGGGCTTCATGACGGGGACTCCTGAAATGCGTCGATTTTCGCCCTACAGATAAGCGGCGAAAGCCCTTGTGCCAAGGCAAAGCGCACCTATATCGCCCCCATCGAACCAACGACCGGCGTGCCTCGTTAGGGCGCCGCGGAAGCAACAAGGACGAGCATCAATGGCCAAAGTGATCGGGATCGACCTCGGCACCACCAACAGCTGTGTGGCGGTGATGGATGGCGGCAAGCCCAAGGTTATCGAAAATGTGGAAGGCACGCGCACGACGCCGTCGATCGTCGCCTTCGCCAAGGACGGCGAGCGGCTGATCGGCCAGCCCGCGAAGCGGCAGGCCGTCACCAACCCCGAAAACACCATTTTCGCGGTCAAGCGCCTAATCGGCCGCCGCTTCGACGACCCGCTGACCAAGAAGGACATGGAGCTGGTCCCCTATAATATCGTCAAGGGCGCGAACGGCGACGCATGGGTCCGCGCGGGCGGCGAGGATTATTCGCCGTCGCAGATTTCGGCCTTCATCCTTCAGAAGATGAAGGAAACCGCCGAAGCCTTCCTGGGCGAAAAGGTCGAGCAGGCCGTGATCACCGTCCCCGCCTATTTCAACGACGCGCAGCGTCAGGCGACCAAGGACGCGGGCAAGATCGCGGGGCTGGAAGTGCTGCGCATCATCAACGAGCCGACCGCGGCCGCGCTCGCCTATGGTCTCGACAAGAGCGAGAACAAGACGATCGCCGTCTATGACCTGGGCGGCGGCACCTTCGACATCTCAGTGCTCGAAGTCGGCGACGGCGTGTTCGAGGTGAAGTCGACCAACGGCGACACTTTCCTCGGCGGTGAGGATTTCGACAGCAAGATCGTCGAATATCTCGCGGACGGCTTCAAGAAGGACGAAGGCATCGACCTGCGCGGCGACAAGCTGGCGCTTCAGCGGCTGAAGGAAGCCGCCGAAAAGGCGAAGATCGAACTGTCGACCGCGCAGTCGACCGAAGTCAACCTGCCCTTCATCACCGCCGACGCCAACGGGCCGAAGCACCTCGTCAAGACGATCACCCGCGCCGACCTCGAACGCCTCGTCGAGGAGTTGGTGAAGCGGACGCTGGAGCCGTGCAAGAAGGCGATCAAGGACGCGGGCGTCAGCGCGGGCGACATCGACGAAGTCGTGCTGGTCGGCGGCATGACGCGCATGCCGCGCGTGCGCGAAGTCGTGAAGGATTTCTTCGGCAAGGAACCGCACACCGGCGTCAACCCCGACGAAGTCGTCGCGATCGGCGCCGCGATTCAGGCAGGCGTGCTGCAAGGCGACGTCAAGGACGTGCTGCTGCTCGACGTCACCCCACTGTCGCTGGGCATCGAGACGCTGGGCGGCGTGTTCACGCGCATGATCGACCGCAACACCACCATTCCGACCAAGAAGTCGCAGGTCTATTCGACCGCCGACGACAACCAGTCGGCGGTGACGATCCGCGTGTTCCAGGGCGAACGCGAAATGGCGGCGGACAACAAGATGCTGGGCCAGTTCGACCTGGTCGGCATTCCCCCGGCGCCGCGCGGCGTGCCGCAGATCGAAGTGACCTTCGACATCGACGCCAACGGCATCGTGTCGGTCCACGCCAAGGACAAGGGCACGGGCAAGGAACAGCAGATCAAGATCCAGGCCTCGGGCGGCCTCAGCGACGCGGACATCGACCAGATGGTCAAGGACGCCGAGCAGTTCGCCGAAGAGGACAAGAAGCGCCGCGAGGCGGCCGAGGCGAAGAACAACGCCGAAAGCCTGATCCACTCGACCGAGCGCCAGCTGGAAGAGCATGCCGACAAGGTCGATCCGGGCCTGAAGGGCGAGATCGAGGCCGCGATCGCCGAAGCCAAGACGGCCGTCGAAGGCGGAGATTCCGCCGCGATGACCGAAAAGGCGCAGGCGCTGGCGCAGGTCGCGATGAAGCTGGGCCAGGCGATCTATGAAAAGGAACAGCAGGCCGCGGCCTCCCCCGCTGCCGACGCCGCCGAGACCAAGGCCGACGAGGATGTCGTCGATGCCGAATTCTCGGAAGTCGAGGACGACAAGAAGTAAGGCAACCCGTCTCCCTCTCCCCTTCAGGGGAGAGGGCCGGGGAGAGGGGGCGGATGGTGGCTTGATCGATCAAGCCCCTCTCGCGGGTCCTCTCCCCTGAAGGGGAGAGGGCTATTTGAATATGTCGCTCGACATCGATTATTACGAACTGCTCGAAGTCGAGCGCAGCGCCGACGACAAGGTGCTGAAGTCGGCCTATCGCAAGCTCGCCATGCAATATCACCCCGACCGCAATCCGGGGTGCCGCGACAGCGAGGCGCGGTTCAAGGCGATCAACGAAGCCTATGACTGCCTGAAGGACCCACAGAAGCGCGCCGCCTACGACCGCTTCGGCAAAGCGGCGTTCCAGAACGGCGGGCCGGGCGGCGGCGGCGCGGATTTCGGCGACATCGGCGATATCTTCGAATCCATCTTCGGATCGGCATTCGGTGGCGGGCGGCAGCAGCGCGGCCCCGCGCGCGGCGCGGACCTGCGCTATGACATGGAAATCCGGCTGGAGGACGCCTTCGCGGGCTGCACGCGCGAGATCGAGGTCGATGTCGCCGCGCGCTGCGACGCATGCGACGGGTCGGGCGCGAAGCCCGGCACGCAGACGCACCGCTGCCAGACCTGCGGCGGGCACGGCAAGGTGCGCGCGCAGCAGGGCTTCTTCATGGTCGAGCGGACCTGCCCGACCTGTCAGGGCGCGGGCGAGGTCATCGCCGACCCTTGCGACCAGTGCCACGGCGAAGGGCGCGTCGGCCGCCGCAAGACGCTGACCGTCGACATCCCGGCGGGCGTCGACGAAGGCACGCGCATCCGCCTGTCGGGCGAAGGCGAGAGCGGCGCGCGCGGCGCGGCGCCGGGCGACCTCTATATCTTCCTGCACATGGCGCGGCACAAGCTGTTCGAGCGCGAGGGGACGACGCTATTCACGCGCGCTCCGATCAGCTTCACCACCGCCGCGCTGGGCGGCGAGATCACCATTCCGGGACCCGACGGCCGCCGCCACGAGATCAGGATTCCGCCCGGCATCCAGTCGGGCAAGCAGCTTCGCCAGCGCGGCGCGGGCATGCCGGTGCTGAACGGGCGCGGCCACGGCGACCTGGTCGTCCAGATCGACGTCGAGACGCCGACCAAGCTGTCCGCGCGGCAAAAAGAGCTGCTCTGCGAATTTCGCGAGACCGAGACGGGCGAGGAATGCCCGGCGAGTCAGGGCTTTTTCGGCCGCCTCAAGGAAATGTGGGACGATCTGACTTAAGTATAGGCGTTCCCACCTATGAACCGTTCGTGTTGAGCTTGTCGAAGCACCATCCTTCTTCTTGCGGCGCCTGAAGAAAGAACGGCCCTTCGACAAGCTCAGGGCGAACGAATGTGAAGGCAGGCGCCCCCCCTAAAACGGACTTTTCGGCGCCGTCCCCGGCCGTGTGAACAATCTGCCGCGCTCGGCCCACAGCACCAGCAGCAACCCCGCCGCCGCGCAGCCGAGGAAGGCGTTGGCAAGCGGCAGCGTCGTGCCGTCATAGAATTGGCCGATCACGGCCCCCACGCCCGCCCCCAGCAAGGTCTTCGCGAAACTCTGATAGGAGGAGGCGACCCCGGCCATATGGCCGAAATCCTCCATCGCGATCGCGCCGAAATTGCTGCCGATGAAGCCGACGAGACCGACGTTGGTCATCATCAGCAAAGTGAACATCCACAAGGTTTCGCTTCCGCTGGTCGCCGCGACGATCTGCGCCACCGATGTCGCGATGAAGGCGAAGACGGCGGTCTGCGACACGCGCCGCGCGCCGAAGCGCTCGACGATCGCGGCGTTGGACAGGTTGGCGATGGCAATGCCCACCGCGACGGCGGCAAAGACGAGCGGGAACCAGTTGCGCGCGTCGAACACTTCGCCGATGATCTGCTCGCTGCTGTTGAGATAGCCATAGAGCGCGCCCTGCATCAGCCCCGACGCGAGCATATAGCCCGCCGCGCGCCGATGCCGCGTCACGGTCGCCCAGCCGCTGACGATCGTGCGCCAGTCGAGCGGACGGACGTCCTGCGGCTGCAGCGTTTCGGGCAGGCGGCGCAACCACAGCAGCATCACGCCGCCCATCACCGCCAGCACGATGAAGATCGCGCGCCAGTCGGCGACCGCCAGGATTCCCGTGCCCATCGTCGGCGCAATGATCGGCACGATCATGAAGACAAGGAAGATCAGCGACATGCGCTTTGCCATCGCATCGCCGGAAAACAGGTCGCGGATCACCGCGATCACGACGACACCCAACGCCGCGCTGATCAGCCCATGACCGAAACGCAGCGCGAGCAACAAGGGAAAGCTGTTCGCCAGCGCACAGCCGATCGCAAAGGCGGTATAGGCGAGGATCGCGGGCACCAGCACGCCCTTGCGCCCGAAACGGTCGGCGAGCGGGCCATAGAAAAGCGACCCCACGCCGACGCCGAGCAGATAGGTGGAGATCACATATTGCCGGTCGTTGGCGACCGTGACGCCCAGCCCGTCGGCGATCGCGGGAAGCGCGGGCAGCATCGAATCGATGGCGAGCGCGTTCAGCGCCATGATCATCGCCATCATGAACACCATTTCGCGGTCGCCCGGAATGCCCGCGCGCTGGGGAGACTCGGTCATTTTGTGCATCGCAGCGCTATGCGCCCCCCGTGCGGCGTTGAACAGCCCCCGCCGACGATAAAACAAGCGGGCGCAAAGCTATGCAACGGGAAAATGGGACCGGATCGCGCCCACACCCCCTTCGTCATGCTGAACTTGTTTCAGCATCCATGGTCTGCCCTTTCCTCAGGCACGGTGCTTTTTTGTTTCACGCGAAGCCGCGAAGGCGCGAAGAAGGGGGCTGGGACCGATAGGTCCCATTTTCCATCAGTGGCGCGGCTGGCCGCATCATTGGAAGAGAAAGCCGCTTCGCGGCAAGCTCGACTTCTTCGCGGCTTCGCGGCTTCGCGTGAAACAAAGCTTGCATCGCCTTGGCGGGCGAATTTCGGGCCATGGATACGGAAACAAGTTCAGCATAATGAACACCAAAAAGGGCCGCCCTGGCGGACGACCCTTTCTGTCATCTCCAAAGACGACCCGTCAGCCCTGGCGCGTGCCCGTCATCGCCATCGAGCCGAAGGGACCCGCCTTGATCGTGCCCGTCAGCGTGTCGCCGTCGACCGTCGCCTCGGCTTCCAGCGTCATCGGCATCGGCACCTTCATATTCATGGTCCAGGTCAGCTTGTTGCCGTCGACCTTGCCATTCTCGACGTCGAGCGAACCCATCGCGCCCGCATTCTGGCCCGTGAAGCTGTCGCCGTCGCTCTTCACCGTGAACACCGACTTCTGATCGCCCATCGGCGATTTGGTTACGCAATCATAGCTGCCGTCGACCTGGGACATGAAACCTCTCCTTACTGAAACCGATGTCAATTGGTGATCGTCGCTGTTTCCACCGTCAACCCCAATCCGTCAAGCTGCGGTTTCACGGTCGCCGCGTCGCCGACGACGACATAGACGAGATCGTCGACGCTGAGCCGCGCGCGCGCCGCGGCGTCGACATCGGCGATCGTCATCGCTTCATAGGTCGCGGGCAGCTTTTCGTAATAATCGTCGGGACGGCCGAACTTGACGATCGACCGCAGCCCGGCGAGCACATCCGTCGAGGTTTCGAAGCTGCCGGGCAATTCGCGGACGCTGCCGTTGACGGTGCGCTCCAGCTCCGCCTCGGTCACACCCTTGTCGCCCAGGAAGGCGCGAAGGTCGCTTTGCAACTCGCGGATCGCGTCGCCGGTGCGATCGCTCTGCACGGGGGCCGACACGACCCAGGTCACGCGGTCGGTCTCGCCGGATATGCGCGAGCGGACGCCATAGGACCAGCCCTTCGTCTCGCGCAAATTGGTGTTGAAACGCGACAGGAAGCTGCCGCCGAAGATGTCGTTGGCGGAGCGCAGCACTTCCAGCCTGTCTCCGCCCCTGGCGTCCAGCACCTTGCCCGCGAGGATCACCGACTGCGGCGACCTGGGCCGGTCGACGAGCAGGATGCGCGGCTGCGGACGCGGGATCGCGGCTTCGAAATGCTTGACGGGCTTGGCGGCGGCGGGCGCCCTCCACTGGCCGAAGGCGGCGTCGAGCTGCTTCTTCGCTTCGGCCAGCGTGGTGTCGCCGACGACGAAGATACGTGCATTGTCGGGCCGGATCCAGGCCGCGTGGAAGGCCGCGAGCTGATCGCGCGTCGCGGCGGTGACCGCCGCCGCATCGCCAAGACCCGACGGCGGAATGCCATAGGGATGGCCCGCGCCGTACAGCACCGGCATCAGCACGCGCGACGCGATCGCGTTGGGGCTGTTGAGTTCGGCCTTCAGCCGCGTCAACTGCTGCGCGCGCACGCGTTCCAGCTCTTGCGCGTCGAAGGCGGGGTGACGGATATAATCGGCGAGCAGCCCCAGCGAGGCGCTGAGATTGGGTTTCAGCGCGAACAGGCTGAACACCGTGGCGTCGGCATCGGCGCCGCCGCTGATGCTTGCACCGAGCCGTTCCTTCGCCTCCGCGAAGGCGATCGAATCGAGGCGCGTCGTGCCTTCGTCCATCAGGCTGAGCATCAGCGACTGCGTGCCCAGCGCGTCGCGCGGGTCGGCAGCGTAACCGGCGTCGAAGCTGACCGCGACATTGACGGTCGGCACGGTGGTGCGGCGCGCGAAGACCAGTTCGATCCCACTCTTCAGCCGCGCGCGCTCGATCGTCGGGAACTCCAGCGCCGTGAGGTCAGCGACGGCGGGGAATGTCGAACGGTCGGCGATCGACGCCGCCCCCGGCAGTCCCCTGTCCGGCCCGGCATCGCCGAGCGCGGGATTCCAATATTGCGCGGGCGCGAAGGGGGTCGCCTCCTGTTCCGCGACGACGGCGCCGCCGCGATTCTCGCCGCCTTCGGTGCGCTCACCGGGCGTATAGGTCAGCGAGAAGGCCGGGCGCGACAGCCATTTTTGCGCCGCCGCCTTCACCTGATCGGGCGTCGCCTTGGCGAGCTGGTCCAGCGCGACCTTGTAATGCGCGGGATCGTTCGAATAGAGCGCCCCCTCCGCCAGCGTGACGGCCTTGCCACCAAAGCCGCCGACGGACTCCAGCCCCGCGATCGTGCCGCCGACATAGCTGGCGGCGGCGCGCTGCAATTCGTCGGCGGTCGGTCCGCTTTCCAGAAAGGCGGCGATTTCCTCGTCCAGCCGCTTTGCGACATGGGCGGGATCGACGCCGTCCTTGACGTCGGCCTGCACCATGATGATGCCCGCATCCTCGAAGGCGGAGGCGTCCGCCGCGACGCCGACCGCCACCGGGTCCCTGCGGACCAGCGCATTGTCGAGCCGCGACGACGACAGGCCGCCCAGCACCGTCATCGCCATTTGTAGCGGCACCGCTTCCGGATCATTGAGACCCGGCATCGTCCACATGCGATAGAGGCGCGTGGTCGGGATCAGGTCGCGCACGTCCTTCGCCAGCGGCGCGGGCAGCGTCGGCACCGACACCGGGGGCGCCTTGATGTCCGGGCCGCGCGGGATGTCGCCGAACCATTCGGCGACTTTCGCCTTCGCGGTCGCGGTGTCGATATCGCCCGCCAGCACCAGCACGGCGTTGTTGGGACCATAATTGTCGGTGAACCATTTCTTCACATCGGCAAGGCTCGCCGCATCGAGATCGGCCATCGAGCCGATGGTGCTGTGATGATAGGGATGGCCGCGCGGAAAGAGATTTTCGAAAATCTCGTATCGCAGCAGGCCATAGGGACCATTGTCCCCCTGCCGCTTTTCATTCTGGACGACGCCGCGCTGGTTATCGAGCTTTTCCTGCGTCACTGCGCCCAGCAGATGGCCCATGCGGTCGCTTTCGAGGAACAGCGCGAGGTCGAGCGCGCCCGTCGGCACCGTCTCGAAATAGTTGGTGCGGTCGAGCCAGGTCGTGCCGTTGAAATCGGTGGCGCCGACCTGTTGCAGCGGCTCGAAGAAATCGTCGGGCGCATTTTCCGACCCGTTGAACATCAGATGCTCGAACAGATGCGCAAAGCCGGTCTTGCCCGCCGGTTCGTGCTTCGACCCGACGCGATACCAGACCGACACCGCGACGACCGGCGCCTTGCGGTCCTGATGCACGATCACGCGCAGACCGTTGTCGAGCGTGAAGGCTTCGTACGGGATATCGACGGCCTTCACCAGTTCGGCGATCGGCGCGGGGGCGGCCGCCTTCGACCGGGCGAGCGCGGGGCCGGCGGCGACCAGCGAGGTCGAGACGGCAAGGGCAAGAACGAAGCGGGAAAGGCGGGGCATGATGATCCTCTTGAGCGACGGGAGGCCGCTGTATCAATCGTTTAGGACAGTCGCCGATCCCGTTCAAGATCGGCATCCACAATCGTCATTGCGAGGAGCCGAAGGCGACGAAGCAATCTCCAGCTATCGGCAAGGCAGGACGATGGTTGGAGATTGCTTCCCCCGGCTTTCGCCGGGATCGCAATGACAGGGTGGATGCACAAGGTGGATTCAGGGCCGATAGAAACGCGCGCCGCTGGCCCGCAGCGCCGCCGGGTCGAACAGCACGGGCTTCAGCCGGTGCGCCGCGAACAGCGGTGCCTGGTCGTTATAGTGCGGACTGTCCGGCCGCGTCGTCGCGGCGCCGAAGGGCTGGACCGATTCGGAATGCACGCGCCCGTCCCGGTCCCACGTCACGAACAGGATGAAGCTGTCGCCGTGCCGCACTTTCAGCCGCCCGTCCGGCTCTTCGTCCCACAGTGTCGAGGCGCGGATCGTGTCGTTGCCGCCGTCGAGCGGCAAGTCGACGCGGTGCGCCCCTTCGCCATGGCGCAGCCGCAGCAGCGTGCCGAGCTTCGGGTCGATCGTCGCGAAATGCTCTTGCAGCCAGACGACCGTGTCCTTCAGCACCACATGCGGGTCGGGGGCGCGCTGGCGCTGATAGTGGCGTCCGCCCGCCGGGCGCAGCAGCATCAGCGCCAGCGCGTCGCCCTTGCCCTTGCCGTCGAGCGTCCAGTCCCATTGGCGCAGCAGCGCCTGCGCCTCCGCCAGCGCCGGGTCGCCCTTTGTATCGAGCGCCAGCAGCCGGTCGATCCAGGCCTTGGCATAGCCGCTCTTCGCATAGGCGGTGTCATATTTGATCGCCTTCAGCCGCGCCTCGTCGATTTGGCCCGACGCCTCGAACAACTCGATCAGCCGCGCGGCGCGGTTCGTCATGTCGTCCTCTATTCCCAGCAGCGGCGAAAAGGCCGCCGCGTCGAGTTCGTCGCCCGGTCCCGCCGCGACCCAGGGCGCATTGTTCGCGTTGATCACATAGCCCGATCGCGGATTGACCAGCGCGGGCACGCGGTCGAAGGGCAGCGTCTTCGTCCACAGCGCCGCCGCGCTGTCGCCGGGCAGGACCGCCCGCCAGTCGAAGCCCGCCGGGCGGTCGGGGAACATGGCGTTATAGAAAAAGCCGATATTCCCCCTGGCGTCGGCATAGACGAAATTGGTCGCGGGCACGCCCTGCCCCGCCATCGCCGCGCGCCATTCGCCGAAGTCGCGCGCCTTGTTCAGCCGGTAATATTGCGTGACCATCGCCGCCTGGTCCATCCCGGCATAGCGGATCGCGAAGGCGCCCTTTTCGCTCTTCACCACGGGACCATGGATGGAGCGCCAGACCGTGCGCGGCATGGGCAGCACGAACGGTCCCTTGCGGACCTTCAGCCACACGCGCTTTTCCTCCAGCGGGCGCCATTCGCCGTCGAAACGGTAATTCCTGCCGCTCTCGTCGAGTTCGAGCCGATAGACGTCGATCAGGTCGGGCCGGTTCACCGTGTTGGTCCAGCCGAGATATTTATTATGGCCCAGCAGCGGAAAGGGCGCCCCCGGAAACGTCGCGCCCGCGAAATCCCAGCCCTCGCCCGAATGAACGACCAGTTCGTACCAGGCGACGCCGCCCGTCCACGGCTGATGCGAGTTGGAGACGAGCCGCGTCGCGCCGTCGCTCGACCGTGCAGGCGCGACCGCCATCGCGTTCGATCCATTGTCGGCGGGGTCACGGCCCACGGGCGTCAGTTCGCGCGGCACCAGCTTGCCGTCCTTGCCCGACAGCGCCGGGCCGCCGTCACGCGGCGGCAGCCCGCCCCCCTCCAGCGTCTCCAGCACCGAATCGAGTCCAAAGAAGAAAGGCGAGCGCAGCACGAAACCCGCGACGACATCCCGGCCCGTCACCGGGAACAGGCCCGCCAGCCGCACTTCGCCGGGATGCTTGTCCGCATAATGATTGAGTCCCGCCGCATAGGCGTCGAGCAGCGCCCGCACGTCGGCGGGCAGGCCCGGCCATTCGCGCGCCGCCGTGCCCTCTATGTCCAGTAACGCGGCGGCATAGTCGATCCGCGCGCCTTCCTCGCCCAGCAAGGCCCCGGCGCGCCCGCGCGTCATCGCCAGCACTTCCTGCAAGGTCGAAAAATCATCCTCGGCATGGGCATAAGCGATGCCATAGGCCGTGTCGGCGTCGCTTTTTCCGAAGATGTGCGGGACGCCGAAGCGGTCGCGCGCGATCTCTACATCGCCGGGCCGGAAGGCCGGGGCCGCGGGCGTCGCGGCGGTCAGCGGCTCCCAAAAGGCCAGCGACACCGCGGCGAGCAGCAGCAGCGCCGCCAGTCCCAGCAAAGCCCGTCGCAGCATGTCGCGTTCCTTCCCGTCTTCGGCCGCAACGGTGTGGCGGGCGGGCGGTCCGAACGCAAGCCGCTGTCGCGCCGAAGCGCGCCTGCATATCTCCGCGCGAATCTCCAACCCCCTCTTGTGTTGCAAAACAGCAACACTATCTCCTTTCCAGAGAAAGGGGCTTATCCACATGAACCTCGAAAAATTCACTGACCGCGCCAAGGGTTTCCTCCAGTCGGCGCAGACCATCGCGATCCGCATGAACCACCAGCGGATCAGCCCCGAGCATATCGCCAAGGCGCTGCTCGAGGACAAGGAAGGCATGGCCGCGGGCCTGATCCAGCGCGCGGGCGGCGATGCCGCGCGTGCCGTGCAGGGCATCGACGCGCTGCTCGCCAAGGTGCCCGCCGTGTCGGGATCGGGCGCGCAAGCGACGCCGGGCCTGGACAATGACGCCGTGCGCCTGCTCGACCAGGCCGAACAGGTCGCGACCAAGGCGGGCGACGGCTATGTCACGGTCGAGCGGCTGCTGCTGGCGATGGTGCTGGCCGCATCGACGCCGGTCGGCAAGGCCTTTGCCGACGCCGGGCTGAAGCCTGAGGCGCTGAACGCCGCGATCAACGACCTGCGCGGCGGGCGCGGCGCCGACACGGCGTCGGCCGAGGACAGCTATGAAGCGCTGAAGAAATATGCCCGCGACCTGACCGAAGTCGCGCGCGCGGGCAAGCTCGACCCCGTGATCGGCCGCGACGAGGAAATCCGCCGCACCGTGCAGATCCTCGCGCGCCGCACCAAGAACAACCCCGTGCTGATCGGCGAACCCGGCGTCGGCAAGACCGCGATCGCGGAAGGGCTGGCGCTGCGCATCGCCAACGGCGACGTGCCCGACAGCCTGAAGGACCGCCGCCTGCTCGCGCTCGACATGGGCGCGCTGATCGCGGGCGCCAAATATCGCGGCGAGTTCGAGGAGCGGCTGAAAGGCGTGCTCGACGATGTGAAGGCCGCCGAGGGCGAGATCATCCTGTTCATCGACGAGATGCACACGCTGGTCGGCGCGGGCAAGTCGGAGGGCGCGATGGATGCGTCGAACCTGCTCAAGCCCGCGCTCGCGCGCGGCGAGCTGCACTGCATCGGCGCGACGACGCTCGACGAATATCGCAAATATGTCGAAAAGGACCCCGCGCTCCAGCGGCGGTTCCAGCCGGTGTTCGTCGGCGAACCGACGGTCGAGGACAGCATCTCGATCCTGCGCGGGCTGAAGGAGAAGTACGAGCTGCACCACGGCGTGCGCATCACCGACGGCGCGATCGTCGCGGCGGCGACGCTGTCGAACCGCTATATCTCCGACCGTTTCCTGCCCGACAAGGCGATCGACCTGATGGACGAGGCCGCGAGCCGCATCCGCATGGAAGTGGAATCGAAGCCCGAGGAGATCGAAAATCTCGACCGCCGCATCATCCAGATGAAGATCGAGGAAGCCGCGCTGTCCAAGGAAAGCGACGAAGCGTCGAAGGACCGGCTCGCGACCTTGCAGGCCGACCTTGCCAACCTTGAAGAACAGTCAGCCGGGCTGACGCAGAAATGGCAAGCGGAAAAGGACAAGATCCACGCCGAGGCGAAGATCAAGGAAGAGCTGGACGCCGCGCGCGGCGCGCTGGAACAGGCGCAGCGCGCGGGCGACCTCGGCCGCGCGGGCGAACTCAGCTATGGCACCATCCCCGCGCTCGAACGGCAACTCGCGGACGCGCAGGCCGTCGCGGGCAACGCGATGCTGCGCGAGGAAGTCACCGCCGACGACATCGCCGCCGTGGTCAGCCGCTGGACCGGCATCCCCGTCGACCGCATGCTGGAAGGCGAGCGCGAAAAACTGCTCGGCATGGAGGCACATCTCGGTCAGCGGGTGATCGGGCAGGACGAGGCGGTTCGCGCCGTCTCCACCGCCGTGCGCCGCGCGCGCGCGGGGCTGCAGGACCCCAACCGGCCGCTCGGCAGTTTCCTGTTCCTGGGTCCCACGGGCGTCGGCAAGACCGAACTCACCAAGGCGCTCGCGCGCTTCCTGTTCGACGACGACAATGCGATGGTCCGCATCGACATGTCGGAGTTCATGGAAAAGCACAGCGTGTCGCGCCTGATCGGCGCGCCTCCCGGCTATGTCGGTTACGAGGAAGGCGGCGTGCTGACCGAAGCCGTGCGCCGCCGCCCCTATCAGGTCGTGCTGTTCGACGAGGTCGAGAAGGCGCATGGCGATGTGTTCAACATCTTGCTGCAAGTGCTCGACGACGGGCGGCTGACCGATGGACAGGGGCGCACGGTGGATTTCACCAACACGCTGATCATCCTGACGTCGAACCTCGGCAGCCAGGCGATCGCGGCGCTGCCCGACGACGCGCCGGTCGAACAGGCTGAACCCGCCGTGATGGAGATCGTGCGGGCGCATTTCCGGCCCGAGTTCCTGAACCGGCTGGACGAGATCGTGCTGTTCCACCGGCTGGGGCAGCAGCATATGGGCGGCATCGTCGACATCCAGGTCGCGCGCGTCCAGAAACTGCTGACCGACCGCAAGGTGGTGCTGGACCTGACCGACGCCGCGCGCGCCTGGCTGGGCCGGGTCGGCTACGACCCCGTCTATGGCGCGCGGCCGCTGAAGCGCGCGGTTCAGAAATATCTACAAGACCCGCTCGCCGACCTGATCCTGAAAGGCGAGATCAAGGACGGCGCGACGGTGAAGGTGGACGAAGGCGACGGGGCTTTGGTGTTGCGGGCGGAGTAGAGGAAGTTTTATCCCCAAAAAAAGAAAGGCGGAATTTTCATTCCGCCTTTCTTTTTTTCTATTTCATGCCCGATCAGAGATCGAACTTGATCCCCGCATAAATATAGCGGCCGATAGCGGATACCGGATAGCCAAATATCCGAGTGGTTCCCTCTCTGGTGTCAAAGTCCGGCTTTTCGTTGAACAGGTTATTGACGCCCGCATAGAACTGGAACGTGTCCTTCAACTTGAATGCCGCACGAATTTCGTGCTCGAATTTTTCCTTGTACCAGAAATACTTCGGGTCGGAAATATCGGGACTGCCTTCCAGAATCTCCGAGTTATAGCGGCGGGTCTTGCTCCAATAGCTCATCCCATAGTTGAGTGACAGATTATCGAGCGTCCAGGTGAGATTCACGCTGCCGCGCCAGCGCGGATTGTAAGTTTCCAGAATATCCTCATCCACATCCGCCCCGAGAGTCGGGACGAAATTGATCTTGTCGAGATAGCCGCCCGTCAGATTGAACTGGAACTTCCCGAGATTATCGCCGGGCGAGAAGACATAGTTGATGCTGAAGTCGGCGCCGGCCGTCCGGAAATCGGCCACATTCTCTGGAAGGAGAACGAAAGCGATCCGGCGCTGCGGATCGTCACCGGCACCAAGGAAATATCCGGTCGTCGAATCACGGAAGAGATTGCCACAATAGACATTGTCCAACGTCGGCTGATCGACGCAAAGCTGCGCCAGTTCCGTGGGCGACGGGGTATTCACCGCGCCCTTGATCCGGATATTGTACCAGTCGAAGGTCATCGTCAGTCCAGGAACGAAGCTGGGCTGAAGCACAACGCCGGCGGTCCAGGTTCTGGCGGTTTCTTCCTTCAAATTGGGATTGCCGGCAAATTCGCCGCGCCGCGTCGTATTGTTGGCCGGAATCGAACTCGGGCTGAACCCGTCGATCTGCGCCTGCGTCAGGCCGATGCCCGCCAGCAACGCCTGGCAGTTCGCCGCCCGATATTGCGTGCCCTGGCTGCGCTGGCTGATATCGCAAGGATCGCTCAAACCGCCGAATGTTCCAGACGTCGGGCTGAACAGCTCACCGATATTGGGCGCACGCACCGCCTGCGAATAGGTAGCGCGGAAACGGATGTCGCGGATGGGCGCGTAAAGACCGTCCAGCTTCCAGGTCGTTGTGCTTCCGATCGTGGAATAGTCGGAATAGCGGATCGCCCCGCCGAACGACAGGCGCTCCGCCATTGGAACATTGGCCAGAAGCGGCACGTTCAATTCGGCGAAGACCTCCTTGACGTCGAACTTCCCGCCGCTGGCCGCGACTTGGGGATAATCGCGAAAATCGCCACTGACCAACAGCGGATCGGGCGTCTCACTGCTCTTTTCCTTACGATATTCGGCACCCAGCGCAAAACCGACCGCGCCGCCCGGAAGATTGAAGAAACCGCCGGTATCGCCCGAGATATAACCGCTGATCACTTCCTGGGAAATGCGCGAGCGGCTGACATTGTCGGCCATGACGAAATCGAGGGCCGCCTGATCCGCCACGCCCTCTCCCAACAGGTTCAGGGGGCGGCAAATGCTGTTCGCTCCCGGCGTGAAGGTCGTCGCCGGCCCGCCGTAGTTCAAAGGATCGATCGGAGCATTCGGATCAAGCGTCGAACGGCAAACGACCTGGTTGGAAACAGGATCATAAACCGCATCGAGCGCCGCGAAGAATCGATCGGCGATCAGGTTGGAGGTCTGCTCGTAACGGGCCGTGGTACGTCCATAGACATAGGAAACGTCGTAACGCAGATTATCCGTGATCTCGCCTTCGAGGCCCAGTACAGCGCGATAGGTCTTGCGATTGTTGGTTTCGCCCCGAATGCCGAGGTCGTAATTATCGCGATAGATTCCGGCTCCTCCCGCAGCGGCGGCAGCCCCGAAACGCTCGATCAGATAAGCGTTGTCACCAGCCAGTTCGGTTCCGAATTCAAAGCTCGGCTGTCCGACCGAATAAGCCCTTGTCTCGACATATTTCCCTTCCGCATAAAAGCGCGCCGCGGGCGAGAATTCATAGCTGCCGAGCAGGTTGAAGGCGTGGCGCCGGAGTTCCGGCTGCAAATCCCCGAAATAGCCCGCCACCGGCGTATTGGTGCCCCCGATGGCAAAGGCCGTACCGGGCAGCACGATGCCTGGATCATAGGCCGACCCATCGCCCAGGAAGAGTTCGCCCGAACCAAGCAGTTCGATCATGCCTTGCGGCGCGCTCCAGGCCCAAGTCAGGTTGTTCTGGGGATATCGGTCGAAGACGCCGTTCGGAACATTGTTCCCAAAATCGTCCGGATTCTGCACCATCAGATAATATTGTTCGGGATCGCCGTAATAGCCGCGGCGCGACGTGTGCAGTCGTTCCGATTTGCTATATTCATAGGCGGCCGTGATGTTCGCGCGGCCGTCGCCGAAATTCTTGCCGGCCACGACCGAAATCAGTTGGCTGCCCGCATCGCCCTGGCCCGAAATACCGGCCTGCGCACGCGCGGACAGACCTTCGAAGTCGCGCTTCATGATGAAGTTGACCACGCCGGAAACACCGTCCGCACCATAAATTGCCGATGCACCGCCCGTCAGCACGTCGATGCGCTCGATCAGGTCCTGCGGGATAGTGTTGATGTCAACCGCGGCGGTATTGGGAATGCCGGCGACATGACGCTTGCCGTTCACCAGCACCAGCGTACGGTTCGTGCCGAGATTGCGCAGATCGAGCAG
>PHEM01000366.1 GCA_002842935.1 Alphaproteobacteria bacterium HGW-Alphaproteobacteria-13
CCAAAGATCGACCGCACGGGCGATGATCTGACGATCGTCAAATGAGTTGATCAGGTTTGAGGGGAGAGTGCAATATGTCCGCCACCACCAGAATCGCGCTTAAAGCGCTTGCAGTTTCAGCCAGTTCGCTGGCGCTGATGCACGCCGCTCCGGCGCTCGCGCAGGATGAAGCAGAGGACACCGGCGGCATTGCCGAAATCCTTGTAACTGCACAAAAAGTATCTGAAAATGTTCAGGATGTGCCGATTGCGATCACCGCAATAACCGCTGATCGACTCGAGCAAACTGGCACCACCAGCCTTGAAGGGCTGACCCGGCTGGTTCCATCAGTAACCTTCCGCAAGGGCACCACCAGCGCCAACAGCGCGATTGTGATGCGCGGCGTGGGCACGATCACCTTCTCGGTCGCTGCTGAACCCAGTGTGTCCACCGTTGTCGATGGCGTCGTGCTGTCGCGTTCTGGTCAGGCATTCATGGATCTTGTCGATCTCGAACGGATAGAAGTTCTGCGCGGGCCGCAGGGCACCCTGTTCGGCAAAAACGCTTCGGCGGGCCTCGTCAACATGGTTTCCAAGGGTGGCACTGACACTCTGGAAGCCGAAGCGCGCGCCGAATGGTTTGAAGGCAATGAATATCGCCTTCGCGCGGCAATTTCCGGCCCGCTGGGCGAAAACCTCAGCGGCCGCATCACCGGATTTTACGGCACCTATGATGGCAACATCACCAACGTCTTCGGCGGGCAGGAAGAAGACGTGAACGGGTATGAACATTATGGCGCACGCGGGATCGTCGATTACGACAATGGCTCGGCAAAAATCCGCCTGATCGCTGATTACTTCAAGGCGGATGATGATTGCTGCGCCGATATCACCACGGTCAGCCGTGGTGCGGTGCTGGATGCCGAACTGGGCCTGCCCGGCGGCGTGGTGCAGAAGAATCGCGACGCCGCGCTGCTGTCGCCCGCCAGCCTGCTCGACGGGTCGCTGGGCAACCGCGTCCATATCCGCCGCACGGACCGCGCGACCGGCGCGGTGCGCGAAGAGGAGGCGATCATCCGCTCCGGCCCGGCGGGGGCGGTGGTGCTTCAGACGGCGGCGGGGTACGAGGCGCTGCGCTGCACGGGCTTGCCCGAATCCCTGGTCTATGACGGCGTGCCGCAGGGGCTGACCGCGAAGCCGACGCTGTCGGTGACGACGCGCAGCCCGGCGGCGCGGCGCGCGACGGTGACGCTGACCTATCTGGCGACGGGATTCGACTGGGCGAGTAACTATGTTGCGCGCGTCGCGCCGGATGGCCGGACGCTCGACCTGTTCGCCTGGCTGACGGTCGCCAACAGCAATGGCGAGAGTTTCACCGACGCCAATCTGTCGGCGCTCGCGGGGACGGTCCAGATCGAGCGCGATTTCCGCGAACTGGCCGAGACGCCGCCGCCGCCCGCTCTGCATCTGGCCTGCTTCCCGACCGGCAGCGGGCGTTACGGCATACCGCCGGCGCCGCCGCCGCCCCCTCCGCCTGCCTTGGCGGCGCCCGCGCCGATGATGGACATCACCGTCACGGCCGCGCGGGCGCGCGTGCAGGAAAGCGCGTCGGCGGTCACCGTCATCGACACGGCAAAGCTGGAGGATCTGGGCGACCTCAAACTCTATCGCGTGCCCTTTCCCGTGACGGTCGCGGCGAACGGGCAAAAGCAGGTCGCGCTGCTGGTCAAGGACGGCGTGCCGTTCGAGACCGTCTATCGCCTGCGCACCGGCGTCGGCCACGAGCAAGAGGCGGGCGTGAGCGAGATCGTGCTGCGGATGCGGAACAAGGAAGAGGCGAAGCTGGGCCTTCCCCTGCCGAGCGGGCAGGTGGCGGTGTTCGAGCAGGCGCAGGGCCGCGAGCTGCTGGCGGGCGGCGGAATGATGCGCGACCATGCGGTCGGCGAGCGCGTCGATCTGGTCATCGACGAAAGCAGCCAGGTGCGTGTCGACATCGAGCGGCGGGGACCGGGCGGAAAGCCGGCGCGCGACGTCCGGGCGACGGTGACGAACGCGAATCCCTTTGCGGTGACGTTCGAGCTTGGCTTTCATGTCTATGACGACAGGCGGCTCGATTCGCGCCTGCGCCGCCTGCCGCGTCAGGACGGCCTGCCGACCTGGACCGTCCGCGTGCCCGCCAACGCGGGGCGGACTTTCGATTACCGCGTGGACGAGTAGGGATCAGGCAGGCGGCGGCTATCGGTCATGGTTCATGTCCGGATCGTCCGCGAACGGGTCTTCGACCGATTCGTCGTGGCCGCTGCCGCTCGACAGAAAGACCAGGCCCATCAGCGCCGCGCCCAGCATCACCGACAGTCCCACCCCGGCGGCGGTGGCGATCATCATGTGGATCGTCAGCGCATCGCCCATCGTATAGCGCAGCCAGCCGAGCGCGCCGACGACGGCCAGCAGCGACACGATCGCCATGCCGCGCATCAGCCGCCAATAGCGCGCCCAGGCAATGCGCGCGGTTTCGTCGCTGTCGAGCGGGGATTTCTTGACCATGGCCGCCCTCATGAACCAGGTGGCGCGCGAGGCCAAGCGTCAATGGCGTCCGCGAAGGGTGACCCTGTCCTAGCGTTTCGCCCTGCGCGCGAATCATGATAGGCTCCGCTTCCAACGAACAGGACATAGGGGAGAAGCAAGGCATGACGATCGGATTGATTCTCCGGGACCGGACCGGGCCGGTGATTTCGGCGCGGCCCGCCGACACGGTTCGCGCCGTGATCGACCTTCTCGCCCAGCACCGTATCGGCGCGGTACCCGTGGTCGACGGCGATGGCGTCGCGGGCATCTTTTCCGAACGCGACCTGGTGCGCCTGATGTCCTCCTATGGTCCCGAGGCGCTCGACCGCAGCATCGACGACGTGATGACCAAGACGCCCGTGACGTGCGATTCGAACATGGCGGTGATCGGCGCGCTGTCGCAGATGACGCAAAAGCGCATCCGCCACTTGCCCGTCGTCGATGACGGCAAGCTGATCGGATTCGTGTCGATCGGCGACCTCGTCAAATATCGAATCGACCGCATCGAGGCCGAAGCCGCCGCGATGCGCGATTATATCGCTTCCTGATTCGCGGGGATTCGCATGCGGGCCGCCGCCGAACGGGCGAGCCGGATCGCATTTCCACAGGGAATCGCCCGCTCGAATCACGGCAAGGCGCCTTGCCTGACGGAGATTCGCACCGGTGCGCGCCGGATGCGCGGGGCGCGC
>PHEM01000367.1 GCA_002842935.1 Alphaproteobacteria bacterium HGW-Alphaproteobacteria-13
AAAAACGGATGGGTGTTCAGTGACTTCACAACCTTCAGCCGCAGTGAACCAACACTTGCTGCTGGACAATCATCATAGGAGCTGTCGCAATGATATGCACGTCCGCCCGCCATGTCGCCAGCGCGGCAATGCTGCTTGTCCTGCCGGCGCTCGCCGGCTGTGCCACCACGTCGGCGAAGCCGCCCGCCATCGCCTACGACGATCCGCCCGTGGAGATCGCCGCCACGCTCGCCGCACAGCCGCCACGCGCCATCGAGGTGGTGACCATCCCCGAACCGCTGCCGCTCCCCGGCCAGTTGAAGCCGGTCGCGGCCGGCGCGCGGCCGGCCGAGCCCGCCGATCCGCGCAGCCGCGTCGGCGCGGCCAATGCCGCAGCCCGCGTGCAGCCGGTGCGCGACGGCTTCCTCAACGCGATCCAGCAATATCCCTGGACGGACGGCGCGCTCTATCAGGTCTATACCGCGCCCGGCCAGGTGACGGACATCGCGCTTCAGGAAGGCGAGCAGCTTGTTGGCGCCGGGCCGGTCGCGGCCGGCGACACCGTGCGCTGGATCATCGGCGACACCGTAAGCGGCAGCGGTGCGACGGCGCGCGTCCATATCCTGGTCAAGCCGACGCGGCCCGACATCGGCACGAACCTGGTCATCAACACCGACCGGCGCACCTACCATCTGGAACTGCGCGCCACGCCTTCGACCTATATGGCGTCGGTCTCGTGGACCTATCCGCAGGACCGACTGATCGCATTGCGCGGCGCCAACGCGATTGCGACGGCGACAACGCCGGTTGCCGCAGGCATCGACATTGCAGCTCTCAATTTCCGCTACCGGATCGAGGGCGACCGCGTTCCATGGAAGCCCGTTCGCGCCTTCGACGATTCCACCCAGGTGTTCATCGAGTTTCCGGCCGGGATTGCGCAGGGCGAGATGCCGCCGCTGTTCGTGACTAGCGCGCGCGGCGACGCCGAGCTGGTTAACTACCGCGTCCAGGGGCGCTACATGGTGGTGGATCGGCTGTTCGCCGCCGCCGAGTTACGCCTGGGCGACAAGCGCACCGAGCGGCGCGTTCGCATTTTACGCGACGACGCGCGCAGGGGGCGGCCGTGAGCGATCCCACCGACACGCCCGCCCAGCTTGGTCAGCAGCACCCCGCGCCGCAGGCGACACCGCAACCCGCCTCCGCGAATCCCGGTGCGTTCCAGCTTCGCGGGCCGACCCCGCGCGTCATGCGCCTGTCGCGCAAGGCGCTCGCCGCTCTGGGCGTCGTCGCGGGCTTAAGCATCGGCGGCTCGCTGATCTATGCGCTCGCGCCCAAAGGGGAAAAGGCGGCAAAGGAACTCTACAGCACCGAAAGCCGCGCCGCGGCCGAGACCATCACCTCGGGGCCGAAAGATTATGGCCAGGTGCCAAAACTCGGTCAACGGCTTCCCGGCGATCTCGGCGGCCCGATCGTCTCGGCACAGCAGCGCGGGGAGAATGTGCCGGTTCCGCCGATAGGGAGCGGACAGTCAGATCCGCGCGTGCAGGCGGCCGAAACCGCGCGCCAGCGCGCAGAGCAGGAGCGCGACGCTGCCCGCACCGCCAGCCTGTTCCTCGGCAGCGGCGGTGCAGGGCGAGCAGGCCGGCAAGCGCGCCTTCATGGCGCAGGCATCCAGCCAGCGCACCGTGAGCATCGAGCGGCTGACGACGCCAGCCTCGCCCAACATCGTTCAGGCCGGCAGCATCATCTCGGCCGCGCTTATCACCGGTATCCGTTCCGACCTTCCCGGCCAGATCACCGCCCAGGTGACGGCCAACGTCTATGACAGTCCGACCGGGCGCATCCTGCTCATTCCGCAGGGCGCGCGGCTGATCGGCGAATATGACAGCGAGATCGCCGCCGGACAGACCCGGGTGCTGCTCGCCTGGGATCGGCTGATCCTGCCGGACGGCCGCTCGATCGCTCTCGAACGCCAGCCCGGCACGGATGCGGCCGGATATGCCGGATTGCAGGACCGCGTGAACCAGCATTGGGGCAATATGCTCAAGGCCGCCGCCATCTCGACCTTGCTCGGCATGGGAACCGAACTGGCCGCCGACAGCGACGACGACCTTATCCGCGCCCTGCGCCGGGGCAGCCAGGACACCGTCAACCAGACCGGCCAGCAGATCGTGCGGCGGCAATTGAATGTGCCGCCGACGCTCACCATCCGGCCGGGGCACACATTGCGGGTCGTTTTGACGAGAGATTTGATATTGGAGCGGATCGGAGCGACGCGATGACGAAACTGAAACTGGGGCCGCTGGCCGACGACCGGCCGGTCAAGATCGCCGTGGAACTGCCCGCCGCCATCCATCGTGACTTGCAAGCCTATGCCGCCGCGCTTGCGGCTGAGACCGGCGGCCTGTCGGTTCCGCCCGAGAAGCTGGTCGCGCCGATGCTCGCCCGGTTCATGGAAACCGACCGGGCCTTTCGCCGGCATCGCGCGCAGGGGAATTGAAAGCGCTCTCGCGTGGTTACTTACCAAAGAACTTCTTGTGACGCGCCCTGCCGTCCGCTTCCACCACGGCCATCTCGGCATTGAAGCATTCCTCGCCGCGCACCGAGCCGTCCATGCATCCAGCGAGGACCTGGTGCGCTTCATCAAGATGCGCCGCAAAATATTGCTTGCCGCGAGGCTCTGCCGGCGCCGGGGCGGCGGCGGATGGGTCGGCGACGATCGCCGCCCGCTCGGCCGGCGTGATCACCGGACGCAAGACGAAGCCCGCGCTGAACCCGATGACGAGCGTGACCAGCACGAGGGTGAGTGTCTTGCCGAGCGTCATGATGGCTCCTTTCCCAAGGTTTTCAAATCAGGTCAGCCCTTCGTTGCGATCCGGATTGTTAACGTCGTATGTCAATCCGCTCGCGTTGCTTTGCCCCGCTCACGGAATATCGAAGGACAGCGCATAACGGTCGCGTATGAACGCGAGAAAGCGCTTGAGCGCAGGATTGCTATTGTCCTTCCGCCAATAGCCCGAATAGCTGATCAAGGCTGGTCCTTGCTCGCCATGAATCGGGCGGTAGATCACGTCTGGATAGCAAGCACCAAT
Source organism: Alphaproteobacteria bacterium HGW-Alphaproteobacteria-13 (assembly GCA_002842935.1). GTDB lineage: Bacteria > Pseudomonadota > Alphaproteobacteria > Sphingomonadales > Sphingomonadaceae > Sphingopyxis. The sequence goes on from PHEM01000367.1 coordinate 3,072, forward strand.
TCCGCCTTCACAGATGATCGAAATACCAGGACCACTGCCGAGAATGCTCAGAATTGCCTCGCGACTTGACTGATGCAATCGGATGTCCGGTTGCATTCCTGCCATTGACAGGCGGCCGAGCAACATGTCCCGAATTTCGGAGCCGGGGTCGGCAGCGGTCAGCAGAAACTGCTCCCCGCGCAAATCCGTCCAATAAACGACCTCGCGCTCCGCCAGGGGATGGCGGCATGGCAATGCGACCAGTGTGCGTTCACTCCAGAAGGGTTCGCGTCGGTAACCCTCATGGGTCACGTCGCCTATCAGAATTGCGATATCGATCTCTCCGGTATCGAGCCCCGCGAGCAAGATGCCCCGATCGGCTTCAACCCCGTCCAGATCAACGTCGGGGTGAGCCTCACGCCAGCCCAGGATCGTGGCGCGCAGGTTTCCGGCCGAGAGGGAGTTGTTGTGCCCGATTATCAATCGGCCGGCATGACCTTGCCCCGCGGCTCGCATCATCGTCACCAATTGGTCTGCATTGGTTACCATTGGTCGGGCGCGGCGAATGAAGTCACTGCCGGCAATCGTCGTCGTGACACCGGCGCGCGAACGTTCGAAGATCTTGCCGCCGATAACTCGCTCCAGCTTGAGGATACTCCGGCTGAGCGTTGATTGCTCGACATCCAGCGCTCGCGCTGCGCGATAGAAGCTGCCATGATCAGCAGCCGCGACGGCATAGCGAAGTTGGCGAATGTCAAATGACATCGTTTATCGGTGCTCCTTGCCTGCCCTCCGCCAATGCCTGTTCTTACGGCGGACAGCGCTGTGTCGCTAGATAGTGCCCGAGCACACGGCATATCTACCGTTCGGATGCCGGCAGCACCTACCACACATGATAATGCACCGCCTTCATCATGCAGCGAGATCCTTCATCGGCTGGGTCGGGTCTGTCTTCTGTTCCTTGCGCCACCGATAACTATGCCTGCTCACTGGCAGCAATCCGCCGTCACGCCTCAGCGGTTAACTCCTCCGGGGTCAGAACGATTTCCGCTTCACGCAGTTTGCCGATGGCCCCCTTCGGTTTGCATGCTTCCTGAACGGCATTCCCAATCTCCTTCGTAAGCCAGAATAACAAATATTCCGGACCACCCGGAAAGGGGTAGATCATAAAATTGAAACTACGAAAGCGGTATGTTCGGGAATGCTGCCCTGAACGCTTCCTCGGCTTCACGCTTCATCTGTTGAGCTTCAACAATTCGGCGTTCCGCTAACGCGCGAATTTTTTCCTGTGCAGCAAGTTCTTTATTGGCCTTGTCGAGTGCTTTTTGCGCTTTCGCGGCATCCTTCGTTGCCTTAGTTACTCTCTTTGAAGCGCTGGCGATATCCTTGTTGCTTTTGGCAATGGCCTTTTCACCCTTGCGCCATTTGCTAGCGAGAAGGCGCTTTTCACTGGCGCGATCTGCCGCTGATTTTGCTGAATTGGCCATGATCTCACCCGCATTCGACGCTTGCGCGAGGGCCGGCATCGGCGCAAGTGCCAAAATCGAAAGAAGAGCGGCAAGACCCAAGAATTTCACATAGTACTCTATTGTTTGGGGGCGTGACCTGAAGGCAAATCAGAGCCTCATCGCTAGGATTACTCGCATGTGAACCCTGGGACCGCAACTCTGAATGAGCGAATCGATGATAT
>PHEM01000368.1 GCA_002842935.1 Alphaproteobacteria bacterium HGW-Alphaproteobacteria-13
CGGCGACGGCGTGCGCGCGCTGATCGACGACATCGCGCGCGGCGCGGGCGATGCGCCCGAACTCGCCGCGCTGGCCGAGGCGTGCCGCGCCGTCACGGACTGGATGGAGCAGGCGAGCGTGCCGGACCGGCTCGCGGGCAGCTATCCCTATCTGACCATGCTGGCGACCGCGACCTGCGGCTGGCTGATGGCGGTCGAGAACAAGGCGGCGCGCACGGCGCTCGACGAAGGCGACGGCGACCGCGCCTATATGGAGGCGAAGCTTGCCTCGACGCGCTTCTATCTCCAGCAGATCGTCCCCGCCGCGACGGGTCTCGCGCCTTCGGCGCTGGCCGGGGATGCCGCGCTCGCGCCGGTGCCGCGCGTGGCATAGAACATCGTGCATTATATCTGATCCATCGTCCCGTTCGTGTCGAGCGGACCGGGAGGGATGCAGATTTACGGCTCGGCGCTCCGGTCTCGTCAGTTAACGCGATGATAACCAGCATGGGTTACGCCCCTTCGGCTATATCCGGAGACAAGCGTGCCCGACGCGATCAGAACTTTGCTCCTCCGCTGGCGCGGCATCGGCCTGTGCCTGCTGCTCGGCGCGTTCATCGGAATGGCGCAGATCGCCGTGCCGCTCGACCGGATGATCGAGGCGGCGAGCGGCCGGATGGCCTGGCGGCCGGTGTCCGGCGACATCGTCGTCGTCGCGCTGGACGACCAGACGCTGCGCCAGTTCGGCAAGAACGATTTTTCGATGACGCAGCATGCGCGCGTGATCGATGCCGTGAACCAGGCGCGGGCCAAGCGGCTGTTCGTCGATTTCCTCTATGACCAGCGCGAGGCCAACGCCGATTTCTCGCTGTTGACTGCCGCCGTGCGGCGCATGGACGATCGCATCGTGCTGGGCGCCGTCCCGGCCTCGGAATATACCGAGGCGATCCTTCCCAATCCGGCGTTCGGAAAGGCCGCCCGCCCCGGCAATATCAGCGTCGACTATGAATTCTGGCAGGTCTGGCGGATGCCGATGGCGGGCATGGTGGAAGGCCAGCTGGTTCCCAGCTTTTCCGCGCTGCTGGCCGACCGTCAGCGCTATCCCCTGACGACCTATGTGCTCGATTATACCTATCGCACGGATTCGATCCCCACATACAGCGTCATCGACCTGTTGTCGGGAAAGGTCGGCGCGCGCGAGCTGGCGGGCAAGAATGTCATTTTCGCGCCGACCGCCCTGTCCTATCAGGACACGCATTTCCTTCCGGGGCACAGCCGCGTTCCGGGCGCCTTTCTGCATGTGATCGGCGCCGAAACGCTGAAGCGCGGCAATCCAAGCGATATCGGCTGGCTGCCGGCCTTCGCGCTGACCGCGGTCATGGCGCTTGGGATCGCGACGTTCCGCGGCGCACGCCGGTACAATATCCTGTCAGTGGCGCTCGTTCTGGCGCTGATCGGTACCAAGATGGCGTTGGCCGCCATGCTCGTCACATCGTCGATCGGCGCGGCGCTGTTCACGATCGGCGCGGTGGGCGTCTCCGTCTCGCGCCGCCGCCGCCGCGAATCGGCGCAGCGCGAAAATCCCGTCTCGGGCCTGCCCAATTTCGAAGCGCTGCAATCGCAGTCGCCGTTCGGCAGCCACAGCGTGATCGCCGCGCGCGTGGTCAATTTCGACGATCTGACGGCCTTCCTGCCGGGCGACGGCAGCAAGCAGCTTGTCGAGCAAGTGACGCGGCGCCTGCAACTCGCGTCGCAGTCGATGACGCTCCATCACGATCCGCACGGCAGCTTTGCCTGGCTCGTTCCCTATTATCAGCACAGCCAGATCGAAGAGCAGCTCGCCGGGCTGGCCGCGCTGTTCAACGCGCCGCTGACGATCGGCGAGCGGCGGATCGACGTCTCGATCGCTTTCGGCGTCAATGACGAGTTCGAAGGGTCGAACGCACAGCGGCTGGCCGCGGCGCTGCTCGCCGCCGAACAGGCGATCCGCACGCGCGTCCTGTGGACCAAATATGTGCCGCGTGAACAGGAGGACGCGGGATGGGCGCTGTCCTTCCATTCGCAGCTCGAGGATGCGATGACGAACGGCGACATCTGGGTCGCCTTCCAGCCGCAGCATGACATCGCGACGCAGGCGCTCGCCGGGTTCGAGGCGCTGGCGCGCTGGACGCACCCGACGCGCGGCCCGATCCCGCCCGACCAGTTCATCGTCCAGGCCGAAAAGAGCCAGGACATCTATCGCCTGACGCTGTTCGTCATGGACAAGGCGATCCACGCCGCGGCGCAGTTGCGCGCAAGCGGTATCGATGCCGGCATGTCCGTGAACCTGTCGGCGGCGCTGCTCGACCATGACGACCTCGTCCGCACGATCCGCGTGATGCTGGGCGCGCATCAACTGCCCGCCGACCGCCTGACGATCGAAATCACGGAAACCGCGCAGATCGAGGACAGCGCGCGCGCGCGCCAGATGCTTGCGCAGATCCGCCGCGCGGGCATCCGCCTGTCGATCGACGACTATGGCACGGGGCAGTCGAATCTCGAGTATCTGACCGAGATCGAGGCCGACGAGATCAAGATCGACAAGCGATTCGTGATGACCATGCGTGATTCGCCGCGCAACCTGGAAGTCGTGAAGTCGACCATCGAACTGGCGCACCGTCTGGGCGCCGTCGCGGTCGCCGAAGGCATCGAGGACGCGGCGACGATGACGCTGCTCGGCCAGCTTGGCTGCGATGTCGGCCAGGGATATCATCTTGGAAAGCCACAGACATTCTCTGAAATAGTCGCGACTTTCGCGCCCGCCCCCCACAGCCGCACAGCATAGCCCGCCCGTCACTTCGTTTTTTGTGGCCGGAAACATGGTTAAGACTCGATTTACCATGGCTGTTAAGGTATATATGCCGTTAACTGCTTTTCGTGAGCAGTCTGACGGGAGAAACATCATGGGTTGGTTTTGGGGCTTCTTCGGCGGTACGGGCGGCGGCATCGCAGGCTCGCGCGCTTAAGGACTGAACAGTCCGAAGGAAGGTGAAAGGGGTCTCGGCGTTGCCGAGGCCCCTTTCCTTTTGGCGATCATATCGCTTGCAAACACGTCCTCTCGACAAACGCTCCGTCTCGTCATGCTGAACTTGTTTCAGAGCCTGCCCCGGACTTGATCCGGGGGTCCATGGTCTGCCCCCGACTTGGGCGCGGCGCGGAAGGAGAGGTCCGGCCATGGATGC
>PHEM01000369.1 GCA_002842935.1 Alphaproteobacteria bacterium HGW-Alphaproteobacteria-13
AGCGCAAGGCCATCTTCAACAAACCAGCATCATATTATCCGAAAAGGGGGTCCCTCTTCGACGCCGATCGGGGGTCCCTTTTGAACGCCGTTTGACATCGAGACGAGCGACTTTCAGGCAGCTTGCCATGATCGGGGCTGATTGGCGGTTCCTCGCTCCGGCGAAAACCTGCTTCGCGAGGAATGACTGCGTTCCCCAATGACGTAGGGTTCCGCAAAATTGTCTATCAGGGGACGCGCTGGGTGTGTATAGTAAGGCGAAAGGATACACATCGTGCGAACGAACATCATCATTGACGACGCCCTCATGACCGACGCGCTTCGGGCGACGGGCCTCAAGACCAAGCGTGAAGCCGTCGAACTCGGGCTTCGCACTCTCGTGAAACTCGACAAGCAGCGGAAGCTCAAGGCGTTGCGCGGCAAGCTCGACTGGAAGGGCGACCTCGACGCGATGCGAACCGACGCGTGATCCTTGTCGATTCGAGCGTCTGGATCGACTATTTCCGGGGAACGGCGACGCCGCAGGTCGAGATGCTCGACTGGATGCTTGGCGAAGTTCCGCTCGCGGTCGGCGACATCATTTTGACCGAGGTGCTCCAAGGTTTCACGAGCGACCGCGATTTCAACAGAGCCCGCCAGCTTCTCGCCCCCTTCGACGTCATCGAGATTGCGGGAACCGATATCGCCATTCCTGCAGCCCACAATTTCCGTCGTCTGCGCGCGCTGGGAATCACCGTCCGCAAGACGATCGACACGCTGATCGCGACACGCTGCATCGAGAGTGGCCATAGCCTGCTCGACAGCGACCGCGATTTCGATCCTTTTGTCGAGCATCTCGGCCTTGAACGGGCAAACTGGGCCTGATTGCCGCCAATGAAGAACCGGCCCCGCCTTTGGGCGGGGCCGGCGCCGGAGCCTCAGCCCGGCGGGTTCCAGATGATGACCTTCTTCATCGGATCATCGCCCGGCGCGTTGGCGATATTGCCGTAGATCGTGCCGAATTCGGGAGCCGAGAGCGAAACCGACACATATTCGGCGCCCGTGTTCTGCGAGAAGCGTTTCCAGCCAGCGCCGAGCTCGAAGCCGTTCTTGCGGCTGACGATACGATAGTCGGGCTCGCTGTCCTTGGTCTTGCGGTTGTTCGGGATGATCGCGATCGGCGCGGAAACCGTGAGCGTCGCGAGCGTGCCTTCGAAGCTGTCGTCGGCCTTCACGGTAAGATTTGCGATGGTAGCCATGTCATTCACTCCTTTGATTGATCGGGGCCATCCCCCGATGGCGCCAACCGGAGGGGCCGGTCGCCGCCGTCACCGGAGCGCAAGCGGAGGGCGAACCCCGCCAGGGGTTGACGGCACTAGGCGAGCCGAGACCCGCAGAAGGGCGACAAGGAGGGGGTGGCCCCTCGTTCAATCGAAGTGGATGCGGCAACCTCGTCAGACACTCGGGGAAGTCCGACAGCGGCGATGCACAAAGGCTTGCGGCACCGCGACGAAGCGCCGAGAATAATCACCGTTCGTTCGAAGGCCGGTTACGGCCCGATTATCGCATCGTCCGCAAGTCGACGGCCGCGATGCAGGCGCGTCCTGTTCGCTTGTTCGCTGTCGCACGGGACCGAGTGTTCATGTTCACGCTCAAACTTGACATTTGCACAGATTATGAACATATCGCATCCGGAAAGGACGATATGAAATGGCTGTCGCCGCCGTTGCCAGGACACCGGACCGCAAGGATTTGACGGGACCGGCTTTGCGGACCTTCTTCCGCATCGCCGACGCTTGGGGCCTGAAGGAACAGGAGCAGATGCGTTTGCTCGGTCTCGAGAGCCGCTCAACCTTCCAGTCGTGGAAGCGCGGTGCGGTCGCCGCGCTGTCGAAGGACGCGCTCGAACGCATTTCCTATGTCATGGGCATCTACAAGGCGCTGCACATCCTGCTGCCGAAGACGGCCGACGACTGGGTCCGCAAGCCCAACAAGGCGGAGCCTTTCAGCGGTCGCTCGGCGCTCGACCGGATGATGTCGGGCAATGTCGCGGACCTTTATGTCGTGCGGCAATATGTCGACGGTCAGCGCGGCTAGGGCGTGGACATTCCCGTCACGCTGGTCGCGTGGAAGCCCTGCTACCGCATCATTCCGAGCCGTTTTCCGCCGATCTCGCTGTTCGAGGACGTCGCCGATCCCGCCGATCTCGAAGCGGTCTATCTGATCGAGGCGCTGACCAACGACCGGCTGCGCGAGGAGGCGGGCGAGTTGTCACTCGTTCCGCCCGAAGATCGCGTGTCCGGTCCGGGCAGCTCGCCGATCATGGCCGCCTTCACCCACCTCAACCCGCGCGGCGACCGTTTCACGGACGGCAGCTACGGCGTGTTCTACGCCGGGCTGACGCTGGAGACGGCGATCGCTGAGACCCGCTATCACCGGACGCGCTTCTTGCAGGCGACGGACGAGCCCGCGCAGGAACTCGACATGCGCGTTTATGCGGTCGATCTCGACGGCTCGCTGCACGACGTCCGCGCTCTGCGCGACAGCCATCCGGCACTTTATCATCCGGACAGCTATGCGATGTCACAGGCCTTCGCGCGCGACCTGCGCGCGGACGGCTCCGAGGGCATCGTCTATCAGAGCGTGCGCGACGATGGCGGTGAATGCGCGGCCGTCTTCAAGCCGCGCCTGCTGTCGAATTGCCGGCAGGAACGACATCTCTGCTATGTCTGGGACGGCGGCGCCATCGCGACCATCTACGAAAAGCGACTGTTCGGCGGTTGAGGGGTGTCGCCGCTCATTCCGAGCGGCGATCGCGGAAGTCCCAGACGCAGATGCCCATCTTGCGGGCCTTGTCGGCGATGTTGCCCTGGATGCCGGTGCCGGGGAAGACGACGAGTCCCTTGGGCATCGTCTCGAGGATGGCATCGTTACGCTTGAACGGCGCGGCCTTGCCGTGCTTCTCCCAGTTGGGCTTGCGCGGATCTTGCGGCACGTCGTTGTTGCGACACCAGCGGGCAACGATAAGTTCGCCGCCGGAATCTGTGCCGCCATGCACCACGACCATGTCGGGGAAGTGCGCGTGGAGCTTGTCCATCACAGAACAGATGTGCCGGTAATTGACCGGCCCCCACCTGGTGATCCGTTCGGATTGTTAGTGCATTGACGCCTCCATCGCCAGTGTTGGCCGTAGGTGGAGCGAAGCGGCACCGGAGG
>PHEM01000370.1 GCA_002842935.1 Alphaproteobacteria bacterium HGW-Alphaproteobacteria-13
ACAAGGCGCGATTGTTCAGGGGTCAGCATCTTTCCCGGGGACTCGGATCGGGTCACGTTGCATCTACCTCAGCAGTTGGCTCCCCCTCCCCCGCGCCTCTGCCCGCTCATTCGGGCAGACCGGGCGCTGTTTTCGTGAAGCACGTTTCGCTAGGCGCAGATGTGCGTGGTTTGCTTTCACAAGACAAACGCATATTGTTTTTGTTTCTAAGCAATTTTTTGAATATCAACGGCGTTCCGCTTCGGAAGCGGAGCCGGATTCAGCCGTTGGACGGCGTATCACCACCGGCATTCGGCCCGTTCTTCAGAAAGCTGTCCGTCAGGCCAATGTTGACTTCATGGCTCTCGAGCATGGCTTTCAAATCCCGATGCAGTTCGTCGCTCCGAACCCGGGGCATCAGTTCCCGCAGCTTTCGCACCACCCATGATTGTCCGCGGTTCAGAAAATGCAGCCGGTCGTGGAGATCGCCGATCGCCATGGCCTTTCCGAAAAACGCGCCGCATTTCAGCGACGGCGAACCGCCGGCCTTGCGGATGTGCCGGAAAAGCATGGCGCACCACCGGACTTCATCGTCACGAACGGCCCTCAGCAACGCAAGCTCGTCTTCATTCGCCAGTCCCTTTGCGCTTGCAAGCGCAACGCGCGCACCCGCACGTTCCGCTTCCAGAAATTCATTCAGGGCATCAACTATTTCCTCGCGCGGCGCGAAGCCCATATAGGCGTCATCGGCCTCCGCCGCATAACAGGCCGGGGAAGAAGGTTCATCCGTCATACGGCGATCTCCGCCGCCGCGCGCAGGCCGCTGCGAATGCGCGCCATCACGCCAGGATCGGCTTTTGTCGAATGCACCACATAGGCCGAGTACGAGAATTCGGGACTGTCCGGCACGAGCGCGAGGCGGCCTTCCTCCAGATAGGACCGGATAAATCCCTTGCGGAAATAGCCACTTCCTCCCGTGGCCAGAATATATTCAAGCGCCAGCGGTCCGTAGCTGATCGAGACAACGGGATTCGGCTGGTCGGGAAAGGCGGCCTGATAACTCGCGGCAAACTCCTCCCCCCAGCCGATCCGGACATGGTCTTCCGGTGCGAGGGGCTTGTTAGCCGGTGTGGTTCGTACGAAGACGAGCTTCTCCTCGAATAGAAGTTCGGCGATGACGCCAGGCCTGCTCTGCGCGGCATAGATCACCGCAACGTCGAGCGAGCCGTCCTGAACCTGTTCCATCAGGCGTTCGGACGTATCGATCTGTGTACTAACGGCAATCTCCGGGCACTCCCTGCGCATCCATAGCAGCCAGTGACGCAGCAGCGGGCTCCACAGGCTGAGCTCAGCCCCGATGGTAACTACTGTATCCCTACCTGGTGGCAGGGCGACAGCGTGGCGCGCGCGGTCCCATACTTGAACAAGCGTGGTGGCAAAACGCAGAAACTGTTCTCCGGCCGGTGTCAACTTCGCGCCCGCCTTATTGCGCACGAAAACCGGACGGTCGAGCCGGTCCTCCAGAACGCGTATGCGCGCGCTCACGGCCGTCTGCGTTAGATTCAGGTTGGCCGCGGCACCAACAAAACTGCCAGTCTTCACGACTTCGAGGAAGGTCCGCGCGACATCGATATCCATCTCGCAACATCTTTCATTTTATTTCATAATTATATTCATTTGCTTGCTCTTCTTTCGCAAGTGAATAGTGGAGACAGACGGTCATGTGAAGCGAAGCAATCTAATGACAAAACGGAATCCAAGATCGCCTACCGACCAGTTTCCTTGGCGGTTTGTCATTTATTGGATTGCGGCATCGGCTGTTACAACTATCTCCGTTCGCGCCATGGTCCGCATTTTTGTGGCCACTGGGGCCATCCAAGAAGCTGATGCCAACTTTGCTACGCTCATGGCTCTTCCCGTCGCATTCTTGGTTGTTGCGCTATTGCGCCCGAGAAGCACCGATCCTGACACATAAAATATATTGTTCTTATACCGTAATAACATTCTCTTGTTTGCATCTTAGTACGGCTGCATTTTAGCCGTGTCGCCCCAAAGGAGCTTCCCATGACAATTCAGCTCGGACAGATCGCGCCAGACTTCGAACAAGACAGTACCCATGGCCGGATCAACTTCCACGACTGGAAAGGGTCCAGTTGGTGCGTTTTTTTCAGCCACCCCAAGAATTTCACGCCTGTCTGCACAACCGAGCTCGGTGAAGTGGCGCGTCTACGTCCCGAGTGGGACAAGCGCAATGTGAAGCCAATCGGGCTGTCGGTGGACCCGGTCGAGGCCCATCACAAGTGGGAAGATGACATTGCGGAAACGCAGGGACACGCGCTCGACTTTCCGATGATCGCAGATCCGGACGGGCGCGTGTCGAAGCTCTACGACATGATCCATCCCGAAAGCGACCCTACGGTGACCGTTCGCTCCGTTTTTGTCATCGATCCAGCGCGCAAGATTCGACTGATACTGACTTATCCTCCCAGCACCGGACGAAACTTCGCGGAGATACTTCGCGCCATCGACAGCCTTCAGTTGACAGACTCGCGCAGCATTGCGACGCCGGTAAACTGGGAGCCGGGACAGGCCGTGGTCATTTCGCCGAAGCTCTCCGAGGAAGAAGCTACGAGACAGTTTCCGCAGGGCTACAAAACGCTGAAGCCTTATCTGCGCATGGTCGATCTGTAGCCGCAGGAATAGCCATGCATGCGCCTTTCGATTTGACGATGGAGGAAGAGGGAGAGATCGTCGCTGGAGAGGATGGGGACGGCGGTCTTTCCAACTTGTTTGAGCGAAACAAAGTTTGGGCGGAGCGCAAAACAAGATCCGATCCAAGCTTTTTCAGACGCTTGGTTGGTCAACAAACTCCACGTTACTTTTGGATCGGGTGCTCTGACAGCCGAGTGCCCGCGACGGAAATTGTCGACCTCGATCCTGGAGAGATGTTCGTTCACCGAAACGTTGCGAACCTGGCAAGCGCTTCAGATCCGAGCTTTTCTGCGGCTTTGCAATTCGCCGTCGACGTGCTTCAGGTTCGTCACGTCATTGTAGTCGGACATTATGGTTGCGGTGGCATCTCTGCCGCGATAAGCGGCCGTGCAAACGGCGAAATTGGCCGCTGGCTAAATCCGGTGCGCAAACTTTGTCACTCCCTATCGCACAGTTCTTCAAATGATGTTCTGGATCCAAACATACTGTGCGAACTCAATGT
>PHEM01000371.1 GCA_002842935.1 Alphaproteobacteria bacterium HGW-Alphaproteobacteria-13
GAAGTCGTTACGCCATTCGTGCAGGTCGGAACTTACCCGACAAGGAATTTCGCTACCTTAGGACCGTTATAGTTACGGCCGCCGTTTACCTGGGCTTCATTTCGGAGCTTGCACCCCTCCACTTAACCTTCAGGCACCGGGCAGGCGTCAGGCCCTATACGTCGTCTTGAAGCCGACTTAGCAGAGCCCTGTGTTTTTGCTAAACAGTCGCTACCCCCTGGCCTGTGCCCCCCACAAATGGTTGCCCAAATGTGGGGCCTCCTTCTTCCGAAGGTACGGAGGCAATTTGCCGAGTTCCTTCAGGAGACTTCTCTCAAGCGCCTTGGTATACTCTACCATCCCACCTGTGTCGGTTTAGGGTACGGTCTATAATGGAGGGGCTATTTCCTGGAACCTCTTCAAAGCCTGACCAATCCAATAAGATCAGACAATTTACGAGATCCGTCACACACCTCCAGGCCCACGAATATTAACGTGGTTCCCATCGACTACCCCCTTCGGGCTCGTCTTAGGGGCCGGCTTACCCTGCTCAGATTAGCTTTAAGCAGGAACCCTTGGGATTTCGGCGAGAGGGCATCTCACCCTCTTTATCGCTACTCATGTCAGCATTCGCACTTCCGATACCTCCACGGTCCATTACCAGACCGCTTCATCAGCCTACGGAACGCTCCGCTACCGCGTGTAGTAAACTACACACCCTAAGCTTCGGTGCACGTCTTGAGCCCCGTTACATTTTCGCCGCAGGAACCCTTATTTAGACCAGTGAGCTGTTACGCTTTCTTTAAAGGATGGCTGCTTCTAAGCCAACCTCCTGGTTGTTTTGGGATTCCCACATGCTTTCCCACTTAGACGTGACTTGGGGACCTTAGCTGTAGGTCAGGGCTGTTTCCCTTTTGACGACGGACCTTAGCACCCGCCGTCTGTCTGCCGGATATTACTCTTGGGTATTCGGAGTTTGGTTAGAATTGGTAGATCTCGCGACCCCCGCATCCATCCAGTGCTCTACCCCCCAAGGTATTCATCCGACGCTCTACCTCAATAGATTTCGCGGAGAACCAGCTATTTCCCGGTTTGATTGGCCTTTCACCCCTAAACACAACTCATCCGACAATTTTTCAACATTGAACGGTTCGGTCCTCCAGTGCGTGTTACCGCACCTTCAACCTGGTCATGCCTAGATCACCGGGTTTCGGGTCTAATGCATCAAACTCATTCGCCCTATTCAGACTCGCTTTCGCTGCGCCTACACCTAACGGCTTAAGCTTGCTTGATACACTAAGTCACTGACCCATTATGCAAGAGGTACGCAGTCAGGCCTCAAGGACCCTCCTACTGCTTGTAGGCATTCGGTTTCAGGTACTGTTTCACTCCCCTCATCGGGGTGCTTTTCACCTTTCCCTCACGGTACTGGTTCACTATCGGTCATGCAGGAGTACTTAGGCTTGGAGGGTGGTCCCCCCACGTTCAGACAGGGTTACACGTGCCCCGCCCTACTCAAATCCTTCAACATCAGTTTCGCATACGGGACTGTCACCCGCTATGGTCACACTTTCCAGGGTGTTCTGCTACTTGAATTGAAGGCATTGGCCTGGTCCCGGTTCGCTCGCCACTACTACGGGAGTCTCTGTTGATGTCCTTTCCTCCGGGTACTGAGATGTTTCAGTTCCCCGGGTTCGCTTCACCAAGTCTATTTTATTCAACTCGGTGATACCCTTCCCATTTAACCTTCGTCGTCGATTGCTCGGCGGCGAAATTAAATGGTGAGGGTGGGTTTCCCCATTCGGAAATCGTCGGATCAAAGCTTGCTCACAGCTCCCCGACGCTTATCGCAGCGTGCCACGTCCTTCATCGCCTCTGCATGCCAAGGCATTCACCAAATGCCCTTACCTCACGCTTGAGAGTCCACACCACCAACGACAAGCCTGAGCCTGCCGTAAGTCGTGTGGATGATTGTTTTCATTCTCAGCCAGTATTAATCAATGCGTTGATCGTCATGACCCGATCGAGCGGCGAACCGCTTTCCCGGAGTCAATCGAACCAGCGCGGCATCGATTGAAAAACCCATTCACAATGTCAAAGTGCCGATGGACGAGACCGAAGCCTCGTCAAATCCGCCCGGAGGCGGAAACCAATGTCTTCATATCTGGAAAGCCGAAATGGTGGAGCCTATCGGGATCGAACCGATGACCTGATGCTTGCAAAGCAACCGCTCTCCCAGCTGAGCTAAGGCCCCGCACCATGTCGCAAGTAGCGAGTGGTGGGCCGAGTAGGAGTTGAACCTACGACCTCACGCTTATCAGGCGTGCGCTCTAACCACCTGAGCTACCGGCCCCCGCTTGCCACCCGATAAGCCCAATAGGGCTAGACGGGCTAGCGAGGCCAGCTCGGGTGCACACCCCGAAGGGTATGTTCCAGAATGAAGGGACATGAGGACGGCGGCAATGTTCTTAGAATATAATGGAAGCCCTTCCCAGCTCAGGGCTAGGCGCTTTCCGTTATAATCCTTAGAAAGGAGGTGATCCAGCCGCAGGTTCCCCTACGGCTACCTTGTTACGACTTCACCCCAGTCGCTGATCCCACCGTGGTCAGCTTCCTCCCTTGCGGGTTAGAGCACTGCCTTCGGGTGAAACCAACTCCCATGGTGTGACGGGCGGTGTGTACAAGGCCTGGGAACGTATTCACCGCGGCATGCTGATCCGCGATTACTAGCGATTCCGCCTTCATGCTCTCGAGTTGCAGAGAACAATCCGAACTGAGACGGCTTTTGGAGATTAGCTACCCCTCGCGGGGTTGCTGCCCACTGTCACCGCCATTGTAGCACGTGTGTAGCCCAGCGCGTAAGGGCCATGAGGACTTGACGTCATCCCCACCTTCCTCCGGCTTATCACCGGCAGTTTCCTTAGAGTGCCCAACTGAATGATGGCAACTAGGGATGAGGGTTGCGCTCGTTGCGGGACTTAACCCAACATCTCACGACACGAGCTGACGACAGCCATGCAGCACCTGTCACTGATCCAGCCGAACTGAAGGAAACCATCTCTGGTAACCGCGATCAGGATGTCAAACGCTGGTAAGGTTCTGCGCGTTGCTTCGAATTAAACCACATGCTCCACCGCTTGTGCAGGCCCCCGTCAATTCCTTTGAGTTTTAATCTTGCGACCGTAC
>PHEM01000015.1 GCA_002842935.1 Alphaproteobacteria bacterium HGW-Alphaproteobacteria-13
ATTATCCGCCTCGCGGGCGCCGATCCCGACGAACTCAGCCTGCGCGCCGCGCGCCTGTTGGGGGAGGCCGACCATATCTTCCATGGTGCGGGCGTTCCCGCCGCGATCCTCGACCGTGCCCGCGCCGACGCCGTGCGCCATGTCGCGGACGGCCCGCCGGACGATCCGCCGGAGGGGCTGACGGTGTGGATTGCTGCGGCCTGATCAACCTATCTTGATAAAGCCGCGTACTCCCGCCTTCGCGGGAGTACACAAGGGTTTCATTCAAAGTCGATCACGCCCTATGCGATCGCGATCAGCATCCGGCCCGGCTCTTCCGCCGCGATGTCGGGCAGGGCATCGGTGGCCAGGCAGTCGCCGGGTCCGATCGCCGTCCCGCCCGCGCGCACGCGGCCGGTGATCGGCACGATCTGGACCGGCCCCGCCCGGCCGGAGAGCGAGGACAGGTCGCCGTCGACGATGTGGGCGACCGTGAAATGCGGCGTCGAAAGCAGGATGGCGCTGCGCCGCGAATCGACCTGCTGCCGCAGCGCGGCGGGATAGGGACCGGAGCGCGCGACGGCGACGCCGTCGGCCAGATGCAGTTCGCGCGGGCGGCCATAGTCGTAAAGTCGATAGGTGACGTCGCTGTTCTGCTGAATCTCGATCAGTGAGATCCCGCCGCCGATCGCGTGGATGGTGCCGGGCGGGACGTGGAAGAACAGGCCGGGCGTGACCGCGTGCCATTGCATCAGCCCCTCGATCGCGCCGCTTTGCGCGGCATCACGCAGTTCGTCGGCGGTGAGCGGACGGACGGTGCCGATCCCCAGCCGCGCCTCCGGCTCGGCATCGAGGATGTACCAGCATTCCTCCTTGCCCGCCGGAAGGCCGCGTGCGCGCGCCTCTTGATCGTTCGGGTGGACCTGGATCGACAGTTTCTCGGACGTGAAGAGATATTTGACGAGCAGGGGCAGGGCGGCATCGCCGTCCGGGCCGGGGAACCAGATCTCGCCGATCCGCCGCCCGCCGGTGGGCGCGAAGGGCGGCGGCAGGTCCGTGCGCCCCCACGGCTTTTCGGCCGCCACGGGCTTCAGCCGCCGGGTCGTCGGTTCGCCTGTCGTCTCAGTGCGTCGCATCATCTTTCCTGCGTCCGTCGATGACGGAAATTATCTGCGATTCCGTAAAGGAGCGACCCTTACTCTTTCAGCCTGATCTTCCGTTCGATGGTCGCGGCCGCCTTTTCGGCCTTTTTGCGGCGGTTGAACACCGTGCGCATATAACGCAAATCCTTGTCGGTCAGCTGCTTTTCGGCGGCGGCGAACTGTTCCTGCTCTTCCTCGCGGATGTGGTGGAGATATTCCTCCTTGGCGGCGGCGAAGCGGCGCAGCCAGCCCGGAGAGGCCATGTCGCGCGCGGCGAGATCGGCCAGCATCTTGTCCATCTCGTGATGCTCGCTGATCGCGTGGCGCGCATCCTCGGTCGTCTCCGGATCGCGCAGCACCGTGGACCACAGCGCCTGCTCCTCGGCGGCGGCGTGACCCTTGATCTCGAAAACCAGTTCGCGGAACAGCCGCTCGCGGTCGGCGGACTTGCCCTGCGTCTCCTCGATCATCGCGAACAGCGCGCGGTGGCGGTCATGATCCTCCACCAGCCGCCCGAAGATGTCGGGATCGCCGCGGAATTTCGTCTTCGGCGTGCTGCCGATATGCGCCGCAAGATCGGGCGCGACGGCCTTTGCCTTGGCGATTGCCGCCTTCTTCGCCGCCTTTGGCGCGACACGTGCTGTTGCGGTGGCCATGATCAGTCCCCTTCCTTTGAGCCGGAGTGCATCTGTCCAACGTCCGGCGAGGGAAGGGGTTTCATCAGGACGGTTCGACCATCCCCCCGCCCAGCGCGACATAGAGCGTCACCAGATTGTCGACCTCGGCGCGCCGCAACTCGATCAGCGCCTGTTCGGCGGCGAACAGGCTGCGTTCGGCGTCGAGCACTTCGAGATAGGTCGACACGCCTTCCTGATAGCGTTTGCGCGCGAGGTCGGCGATGCGGCGCGTCGCCAGCGTGCCGCGCTCCTGCGCCTCGACCTGCTCGGCGAGGTGGCGGCGCCCGGCGAGCGCGTCGGCGACTTCGCGAAAGGCGGTCTGGACCGTCTTTTCATAGGTCGCGACGGCGATATTCCCGCGCGCTTCGGCCACCGTCAGATTGCCCCGGTTGCGGCCGAAGTCGAAGATCGGCAGGCTGATCGACGGGCCGAAGCTCCACGTCAGGCCATCGTCGCCGAACAGATTATCGAGCGACGCCGACGCGAAGCCGAGATTGCCGGTCAGCGATATGTTCGGGAAAAAGGCCGCACGCGTCGCGCCGATATTGGCGCGGGCGGCGCGAAGCTGTTCCTCCGCGCCCAATATGTCGGGCCGCGCGGCGAGCAGGTCGGACGGCAGGCCCGCCGCGAGCGCGGGCGTCTTGCCCTGCGCGACGAGCGGCAGCGGCGCGGGCAGGTCCGGGGGCAGCGGACCGCCGACCAGCACGGCCAGGAAATTGTCGCTCTGCGCCTTGGCGAGCTTCAGCCCGGCAAGCTGCGTCTCCGCCTGTGTCAGCAGCGTCTCCGACTGGCGATAGTCGAGCGCGGAGGTCACGCCCGCGTCGAGCCGCAGCCGGGCGATGCGCAATCCTTCGGCGCGGCTTTTCACCGTCGCCTCGGCCAGCGCCATTTGCTCCTCCGCGCCGCGCGAGGCGAAATAGGCGGAGGCGACGTCGCGCACCAGCGCCAGGCGAAAGGCGCGTTCGGCATGGCGTGTCGCCAGATACTGGCTGCGCGCGGCTTCGGACAGGTTGCGGACGCGGCCCCAGAAATCCAGCTCGAACGCCGTGACGCCGACGCCGATCGAATAGCGGTTCGCCGTGTCTGGTCCGGCCTGCGCGGGCGTGCGGCTGCGCGCTGCGTCGGCGCTGGCGCCGACGCTCGGCAGGCGGTCGGCGTCCTGGATGCGATAGAGGCCGCGCGCTTCGTCGATCCGCGCGGCGGCGACGGCAAGGTCGCGGTTGTGCGTCATCGCGCGCGCGATCAGCGCCTCCAGCCGGGGATCGGGGAAGAAATCGCGCCACGCGATCTCGCTCGCGCGGGCGCCGGGCGCGGTGTCGCCCGCAAGACCGTCCGGCCAGTCGGGCGCCGTCGGCAGCGCCGGGCGCTCGTGCGGCGGTGCCATGTTGACGCAGCCGGCGAGCAGGCTTGCGGCGAACAGCGGGGCAATCAGCTTACGCATGGCCAGGCTCCTCGCCATGATGGCCTTTCTCGGTCGGCGCGGGCGGGCGGCGGCGGCTCAGCCACTTGCGCACCGACAGGTAGAAGAGCGGGATGAAGAAAATGCCGAGCAGCGTCGCGGCGATCATCCCGCCCATCACGCCCGACCCGACGGCGATGCGGCTGGCCGCGCCCGCGCCGCTGGCGATCACCAGCGGCACCATGCCCAGGATGAAGGCCAGGCTGGTCATGATGATCGGCCGCAGGCGCAGCTTCACCGCTTCCATCACGGCGTCGAGCGTGGACTTGCCCTCGGCTTCCTGTTCGATCCCGAATTCGACGATCAGGATCGCATTCTTGGCGGCCAGCCCGATGATGGTGATCAGCCCGACGTTGAAATAAATATCGGCGGAAAGCCCGCGCAGCATCGAGAAGAGCACGGCGCCCAGCACGCCCAGCGGCACCACCAGCAGCACCGCGACGGGCACTGACCAGCTTTCGTACAGCGCCGCGAGCAGCAGGAAAACGACGACCAGAGACAGGCCCAGCAACAGGCCGATCTGGCCCGCCGACTGTTTCTCCTCATAGGAGATGCCGGTCCATTCGAAGGCGAAGCCGGGCGGCAGGTGCTGCGCGAGCCGCTCCATCTCCGCCATCGCCTCGCCCGTCGATTTGCCGGGCGCGGGCTGGCCCGAGATGGTCATGGCCGGATAGCCGTTATAGCGTTGCAGTTGCGGCGCCTCCGCGCTCCATTCGGAGGTGCTGAACGCGCCGAAGGGGACCATCTCGCCGTTCGCGCTGCGCACCTTCAGTTCCAGCACGTCCTGCGGCGTCATGCGGTTTTCGGCATCGGCCTGAAGCAGCACGCGCAGCACACGGCCCTCGCGCGTGAAGTCGTTGGCATAGGCGCTGCCGAAGCTGATCGCCAGCGTCGCGTTGACGTCGCCGATGGAAAGACCGAGCGCGCGCGCCTTGATACGGTCGATATCGACTTTCAGCACCGGCGCGTCTTCCTGCCCTTCCGGCCGGACGTTGGCGAGCGTCTTGCTCTGCATCGCGCCGCCCAGCATCTGGTTGCGCGCGGCGATCAGCGCGGCGCGGCCGCCCCCGCCGCGATCCTGAAGCTTGAAGGTGAAGCCGCTCGACGTGCCGAGTTCGGGAATCGACGGCGGGCTGAGCGAAAAGACGAAGGCCTGCTTGATATTGCCCAGCGCGCCCATCGCTTTCGCGGCGATGGCGTCGGCGCTGTTCTCCTTGCCCCGGCGCTCGTCCCAGGGTTTCAGCGGCGTGAACATCATCGCATTCGCCTGCCCCTGGCCAAAGAAGCTGAACCCGCGCACCAGCACCGTATTCGCGACTTGCGGCTGCTCGGCGAAAAAGGCCTGCGCCTGCCGCGCCGCTTCGGTCGTGCGCTGCGTCGTCGCGCCGGGCGGGGCCTGCACCACCGTGATCAGGAAGCCCTGATCCTCCTGCGGCAGGAAAGAGCCGGGCAGGCGGAAGAACAGCAGCGCCGTCACGCCGACGAGCAGCAGGAACACGCCCAGCCAGCGCAGCGGCGCCGACAGGACGCGGCCGACCTGGCGCTGATAGCGATCGGTCGTGCGCCCGAACCAGCGGTTGAACGCGGCGAAGAAGCGGTCGATGCGCTCGCCGACCGGGCCGCCGCGCCTGGTCTGGTCGTGCGGCTTCAGCAGGGTGGCGCACAGCGCCGGCGTCAGCGTCAGCGCGAGCAGCGCCGAAAAGGCGATCGAGATGGCGAGCGTCAGCGAGAATTGCCGATAGATGCCGCCCGTCGAACCCGGAAAAAAGGCCATGGGGATGAACACCGCGATCAGCACCAGCGTGATGCCGACGATCGCCGAGGTGATCTGGCTCATCGCCTTCACGGTCGCCTCATAGGGCGGCAGATGTTCCTCGCTCATGATCCGCTCGACGTTTTCGATGACGACGATGGCGTCGTCGACGAGGATGCCGATCGCCAGCACCATGCCGAACAGGGTCAGCACGTTGATCGAAAAGCCCGCCACCCACAGGCCGAGGCACGCGCCCGCGAGCGCAATCGGCACGACGACGGTGGGAATGATCGTCGCCCGCCAGTTCTGAAGGAACAGGAACATGACGAGGAACACCAGCGCCATCGCCTCGATCAGCGTCTTGGCGACTTCCTCGATCGACAATTGCACGAAGGGCGTGGTGTCATAGGGGATCGTCCAGCCGATGTCGGGCGGGAAACCGCGCGACAGTTCGGCCATGCGCTCGCGTATGCCCTTCGCGGTCGACAGCGCGTTGGCGCCGGGCTTGAGCTGGATGGCAAGGCCCGCCATCGGCTTGCCGTTGAGTTCCGACGAAAAGAGATAGCTCGACGCCCCCAGTTCGACGCGGCCGATGTCGCCCAGCGTCACCGCTGACCCGTCGGGATTGGCGCGCAGGATGATCCCCGCGAATTGTTCGGGCGTGGTGAAGCGGCCCTGCGTCGTGATGACGGCGTTGAGTTCCGTGCCCTTGGCGATCGGCTGGTCGCCGAGCTGCCCGCCCGGCGTCTGGCTGTTCTGTTCCTGCACGGCGCCCAGCGCCTCCGCGGCGGAGATTTTGTAGGCCGCGAGCTTTTGCGGATCAAGCCAGATGCGCATCGCATATTCGGGCGCAAAGGCCTGGACGTTGCCGACGCCGTTCACGCGCCGCAATTCGTCGAGCACGCGGGTGTTGGCGAAATTATTGACGTCCATCGTCGGCGTGTCGCCGGTCTTCGACGTGATCGCGACCATCATCAGAAAGCCTGAATTGGCCTCTGTCACCTGAATGCCCTGGCGGCGCACATCCTCCGGCAGGCGCTGTTCGACGCGGCGCAGGCGGTTCTGCACTTCCATCTGCGCCTTGTCGATGTCGGTCCCGGCCTCGAAGGTCAGGCTGATCGAGGCCTGGCCGTTCGATTCGCTGGTCGAGGCCATGTAGAGAAAGCCTTCGACGCCGTTCAGTTCCTGCTCGATGACCTGCGTGACATTCTGCTCCAGCGTCGCCGCGTCGGCGCCGGGATAGGTGACGCCGATGGTCAGCGACGGCGGCGCGACCGAGGGATATTGCTCGACTGGCAGCCCGCGCAGCGCGATGATCCCGGCCAGCAGGATGCCGATGGCGATGACCCACGAAAAGATGGGCCGGTCGATGAAGAAGCGCGGCGTCATCGTGCGCGCCTCAGCGTTTCGCGGGTGCTGCGGGCACGACGTCGATCTTGGGGATCCGCACGGGCTGGCCGGGCTGGACCTTTTGCAGCCCGTCGACGATCACGCGGTCGCCGGGCTTCAGCCCGTCCAATATCGCCCATCGGCCGTCCTGCATCGTGCCGAGCTTGACGGGGCGGGGCATGGCGACATTCTTCGCATCGACGACCATCACCGTCGCCGCGTCCGCCGTCAGCCGCACCGCGCGCTGGGGGATCAGCACGCCGTTCGGGCGATTGCCCGCATGGATGCGCCCGCGCACGAACTGGCCGGGCAGCAGCGAGGCGTTGGGGTTCGGAAATTCGGCGCGCAGCGCGGCGGTGCCCGTGCCCTCGTCGATCGACAGGTCGAAGAAGTCGAGATGGCCGACGACGGGATAGGCGGAGCCGTCCTCCAGCACCAGCTGGACCTCGACGCGCTCGACCGCCGACAGCTTCAGCTTCCCGGCCTCGACATCGCGGCGGACCGCCATCAGGTCCGAACTCGACTGGCCGAAATTGACATAGACGCGGTCGATCTGTTCGATCGTCGTCAGCAAGGTGCCCGCCGCCGCGCTGACCAGCGCGCCTTCCGTCACTTCGGCGCGGCGCGCGCGGCCGGAAATCGGCGCCGTGACCGTCGCATAGCCCAGATTGAGCCGCGCCGAGGCGAGATTGGCCTGCGCCGCCTGCACATCGGCCTCCGCCGTGCGTGCTGCCGCGACGGCGGCGTCATATTCCTGCTTGCCGATCGCCTGGTCGGTCAGCAGCGGCTGATAGCGGTTCACCACCTGCCGCGCGTTGGCGGCGGTCGCCTGCGCGCGGGCCAGCTGTGCCTGCGCGGCGTTGACGGCGGCCGTGAGCTGCCGGGGATCGATGCGGAACAGCGCCTTGCCCGCCGCGACGAAGCTGCCTTCGTCGAACAGCCGCCGCTCGACGATGCCGTCGACGCGCGCGCGGACTTCCGACGTGCGATAGGCCTGCACGCGGCCCGGCAATTCGAAGATGTTCGGCACGGCCTCTGCCCGCACCGTCATCACATTGACTTCGGGCGGGGGCGGGGCAGGGGGCGAATCGGGCGAACAGGCCGCCAGCAAAAGAGCGAGCGCGGCGCCGGCGGCGATCGCAAAGGGACGGGCGCGATTCATATTTACCCCTGAAAAATCGTCGGTGTGCGGGACAGGATGCCAACGCCGGGCGTTGCAATTTCGCTGCCTGTAATGTAGATTACATGAAAAGACAAGGTGGGGATTTTGGCGATGGAGAGGACGGATTGCCGGATGGATGGGCTGTCGCCGCGCGAGCGGCGGCACGAGGCCATTCTCGACGCGGCGGAGGCGCTGTTCATCGAACAGGGCTATGACGGCACCAGCCTGGCGGAGATCGTGCGGCGGTCGGGCGGGTCGCTCGCCACGCTTTACGAGCTGTTCGGGAACAAGCAGGGGCTGCTGCATGCGATCGCCACGCGCTGGCGCGACAGGATGGAGGACGAGCCGGCCGAATCCGGTCCGGCGGCGCCCCGGTCCCCGGCCGAGATGCTGACGGACTATGCCTGTCGTCGGTGCCGGACGCTCAATTCGCCGCATACGGTGGCGCTGATCCGGATGCTGGTGTCCGAAGGCCTGCGCGACCGCGCCTTCGCCGTGCAGGTCTATCGCGACATGCATCTTCCCGCGATCGAGCAATTGTCCGACCTGTTCGCCGGATGGACGGCGGCCGGACAGGCCCGCATCGACGATCCCCGGGCGGCGGCGGAGATGTTCCTGTCGCTGATCGCGGGCGATTCGATCCTCAGCACGCTGACCGGCGTCGCGGAGGGCGTGTTGAGTGAAGAGCAGATCGCGTGGCGGCTGCGGCCTTTCCTGTCCTATTTCCGGATAGGCTGAGCCAAACATTCTTCACCTGCCCCCTTGCAAAATGCCGCGCGCGGAGGCAAAGCAGCCGCCTTGCCCGCCCACGCGGGCTGCTCCTCGGTAGCTCAGCGGTAGAGCAATCGACTGTTAATCGATTGGTCGCAGGTTCGAATCCTGCCCGGGGAGCCATTTCCACCAAAAAAACGTGGTTTTTCAATGGCTTACAGGGGGCCTCCCGGGTAAGCCCCTCATCTTACCCGCCAAACAGATTGCCCTTAAACGCAACGGATTGTTACCGATCGGCCATCCAGCGTTCGACCTCATCGGCTCGCCAGAACCGGCGACGACCGATTCGCACAGGCTTCGGGAAACCGTTCGATGGATCGGTCTGCCAACGCCAGATCGACATATCTGACACGCCGCCCAGCGCAGCCTTTAGCTGGCGAGATGAAAGATAGCGGAGCGTCACGACAGGACAATTGTGGGCTGCGCTGCCATTTCTTCCAGCATGTCGGCCCCTTGCAACTGAAAATATTTGCGCTCGCCAGCTGCGTCCGTTCGACCGATCATTGTATCGACCATGCCGCGAAATTCATCCATATCGGGAGTGCGCCGCTCTTCGGCATCTCCGAACATCATGCGACCGGCCATTTTCATCGCGTAATACCCGCGTTGGCCATCGGTGCCTTTACAGTAGAGATGGTTGAACGCGAAAATGAAAAGGTCGTGATAGATGGACCAGCCGCCGAAAATGGTCGGGCGTCCCCACTCATTCCACGTGACGCGTTCTCCATGACCGCCCCGTTCCCGTTCGAACAATATGACCGGCAGATCACCGGGCTTGCGAACGCCCTGTTTCTCAACGCCTGATTTGGTCATGAAAATCGGGCGGGGAAACGACGGAATGAATCCGACGAACATGTTCTTATTCAATGTGCGGTAAATCATATTCTATCACCTTCAACCATGCGCCGATAAACGTCCGCAGCATTGTCACCGATGGATAGGACTGGCACGGGCTGGAAGAGTCCCGGGGGCGGCGAAGGCGGCTCACAACCTCCGTCCAACCAGTCCTCATAGGCATTGGGATGTGCTGCGTGCCATGCCTGCATGTGGGCGCGCCATTGTTGGTAAGCGACAAAATCCGATAAAGGCATTTCGATCAGCTTTCCGGCAATTGATCCCATCATTGCAGTTTCAATCTCGCGGATCGACTTGCGGATTCCAGCGATAGTCATGCCGCCGCTCCAATGGCGCGTTCGATCGCCTCGATACGCAACGCCAATGCGTCCAGCGTCTCAAGGTCGGCGCATGACTTGACCGCAGCCGCGACCGCCGCCCCTTCGTTCGGGCTTAACTTGCCCGTCCGAATAGCTTCACGAATGCCAGCGGGCGAAATATCGTCCAACGCAACAGCGCGCTGTTTCGGCGCGCACAATTCAATGATCAGCTTCACCGCTGCCATATCGTTGCAAGTGGCGATCCGTTCGCGCAACGCTTCAAGCGCGGCGGGATAGAGCGCATTCAACGCTTCCCAATTTTCCGCGACCATGGCGGCCTTTGCGCCCCTGTGGACGGTCGGCAATGGCGTGACGGTCATAACCAGCGCACCCCGACGCCGCGCGCCGTCAGCCATGCCGCCACCTCGTCCGTCCGGTATCGACCGCCCACAGGGGCAGGAAAGCCCTGTCGCTGTCGCCAAAGGTGCAGAAGCTGCCTGGATACCCCTGTAGCCCTCTGGATGGCCCCCGAGGCGATTTCCGGCCCTGTGGGCAGGGCAACGCGGTCGGGCAAGGAAGGAAGGCGCGCCATGATCAGGTCGGCTCATCGGTCAAAAGAGCAAAGGCGTCATCGATAGGCATGTCGCCGATGACAGCGGCAACTTTGATGCTGTCGCGCAGGAGGGCTTCGGCTGCGTCGGCTTGTTCGCGCTCGGCCTGAAATTCGGCAATCCGTTCGGCGGCGAACGCTTCGGCGGCGGCAATGTCCGGCCCGACAGGTGCGGGATTTTCCGGGGTCGGTTGAAGCGGGAACCGTCCCTGCGCGCCGCTCTGTTCGATGAACGTCAAACGCATCAAGCGTTCCGTAGCAGCGTCCCATGTCGCGTCATCCCCGTTGAAGCGCGACCGTCCGCCAGATACTATCGCCGCCAGCCCGTTCCGGTCGGCCGCGGCAATCCAATTCCACTGCCGACCTGCCGAAAGCGCGTGGAAGGTGGCGCGGTCCTCAGCTGCAATGTGAGGATCAGCGGGCGGGGTGGACAGCACGGCAAGGCGTTCGGCATGGCTGCGCCGTGCGGTCTGGATGCTGTCGCACAGGGCGTCGGCAGCGGGCTTCCAATGCTCGCGCGTGTCGGCGCGCAGGCGGCGCGTTAAAGCTTCGGGTTTCAGGTCGGCGTCAAGGCCTGCGCTACCATGCCGAACCTGATCGAACGCGGCGACCAGCGCTGTCGCCTGATCGTCAAACCGGCTGCCCAGCCGATGGGCGAGCGTTGCGCGCTTGCCGTATGTGTTCGCCGGGCCGTTCACGTGGACGGCTAGATGCGTGTCGTCGCGCTGGATTGCGAATTGGATCATGTGTCAAATCCTAAAAGGTGGAGTTGACCTTATGATTCACGCACGGCGCAATAAGTCAATAGTAAAAATGACCCCCCTCTCCCCCGGTTGGAAGTGGATGGCCTATTATATCAAGAAAGCGTTTCGACAAAAATGTTATTAATAACTTCCGATCATATCATTTTGAAAAAACCTTCGGGGGTATCAGTTTTTTGATATTTCGGATCAGATGATAATTTTGGATATTTTGGATAATTTATACGTGAAAATATCAAACGGTAACGTGATCGGACTGATCGACCATCGGACAGAAAATAGTCCGATCAGGAAATCCGCAGTTTTCCGGGGTTTTTATAGAGTGATCGAACTGATCGGACTGATCGGACTAAAAGAGATAAACAACAAAGAACGGTATGCAGCGCATATGAATGTGGAGAGTAGTCCGATTCAAGGTCGATCAGTCCGATCAGCGCAGAAAACCGCCGTTTTAAGCCCGATCAAAGCCCGATCAAGCCCGATCAAAGCCCGATCAAGCCCGCCCGATCAAAACGTAGATTTCTCGATAGCCCGGATTGTCGCGGCGCGGTCTGCTCTTTTCATATCCCAACCGGGTCATAATCCGCTTGATCGGTCGAGTTATTTTCGGATTATTCAATGACGCTTTGCTGTATCCAACCCATCCGATGACATCTTCGGTCGTGAACGGCACGCCATGCCGTGCGGCTATATGTTCGGCAATTATCTGTTGCCACGGATGTACCTCCATCCGTGCCTCCTGTTCGATAGCCGCCAGATCGTTTTCCGCGCCCTCTAGCCACCATCGTTCGCCCGAACGGTAACAATGCACCGCTTCGGCCAGCAGCATGTCGCGGTCCCGCCGCAGGCCGTCCAGATCGATCCGGCTGCATCGCACTGGCCAAAAGCGCCGGTTACCCGTTTCGTCTTTCAGATACTCATCAGAATTCGTCGTTCCGATGAATATGCATGTGCGCGGATTTGAAGTCACATTGCGCGCATATGGCAGTCGGAATTTGTCCTCCTTCCGCGCAATGAAGCGTTTGACCTGATCGACCTCATTCCGGCGCATTGCGGACAGTTCGCCTATCTCGACAACCCAACGACCCATTAGCGCCATTTTGTCGTCTTTCTCCTGCATCCCATCCAGATCATCGGTGAAATGATTGCGTCCCGCCAAAATCTCGAACGCGGTTGATTTGCCGATGCCTTGAAGCCCTTCAAGGATCAGCACCGTATCGACTTTGCAGCCCGGTTGCATCGCTCGCGCCACCATCGCGATCAGCACCTTTGGTCCGATCAATACTGTCCATTCTGACTGCGTTGCACCGCAGTAGGTGGCTAACCAATTGTCGAGCCTTGGCCGTCCGTCCCATTGCAGCGGATTCAGATAATCGGTGACGGGATTGAATGATCGTTGCCGCGCATAATAATTGATCGCTTCGTGAATCGTTGCCGTCGCGGGTTTCCGACCCATTGCATTGAATAGTATCGCAATCGCTGTCGCGTCGGCGTCCTCCACAGGTCGCGGATATGATTGATTGACTGCACGTTGCAGCGGTCCAGTCAGCACCGCCGACCCGGCGAATTGATCGAACGCGAACGGCGCTTTCCACTCGCTTAATGATTGCACAATCGTTAGCACCGATGGCGCGCCGGTTGTTACGTCCATTGGCATATCGACGGGCGCTAGAACCACCTGTCTATTGACCGGCGCGATCGATGTAGCCGGGGGAGGCGGCAACCCTAATGCCTTCGCTCGCATGTTCGGCCCCGCCCGTTTCAGTAAGGCCTCCCATCCTGCATCGGTGCCGTTATCGAAACTGCGCCACGTTTGATCATTCTCCGCGCGGTCATTACCGTCATATTTCGCGCACCATAAATCCCAATATGCCTTGGAAAAATACCCTCCCGGATCATGGGACGTAACGGATTGCCGATATGCCGCACTTGTCGCAATCCATTCGGAATAGGACAAATCGTTCGGATCAATGCAATTCAATGCTTCGTTTGCGAGCGTGAGCGATGGCGCGGCAAGAGCCGGATCACCTAGCGGGCGGCGTTGACCCGGACTCGATCCTGTCGCGCTGCCGCTCAACATCCATTCGGGCGGTGCGACCATAGGGACGTTTCCCGAACAGCCGAATGCATCGCCATACCATCGAATATAACCACCATCGCCGCGTCGATCCACGCCCTCCGCAATAACCCCGCTGTCGGTCGCGAAGCGGCGCAGGCCGTCCCGCGCGACGGCGAATAAATAGTGCCGCCCGCCGCTTGGCGTATCGATCCGGAACGTGTCCGGGATTGTCACCCCCGCTTTAGCAAGGGCCGCAAAACCGTCCTTCCCGTCCTTGCGGTCAACGTCCAGCACATAGAGGCCGGACGGCGCGCCAGTAGCAATACCGATATGCGCGCCGGGCCGGTCCCTCCATAAAGCGCGAATTGCAGCCTCATCCATGGTCGCAAGGTGGAGACCGCCCTTGCCCTTCGGCGGTTCGGGAATGGCGAGAGCCGCAGCTATGTCCGCATTGGCGTAGGGCGTGCCGGTCGCGGGGTGGAGAGGAAATACAGCCCAGCCTATTCCGGCGAGGCGCAAGGCTTCGTCAACCCCTGCCGGAATCGCAGGCGCATTGCCCGAGAGGGCGGTTTGGTATACTGTCATATGAAGCAATCCAATAACTGCCCGGCCCGTTTCGACGGTGCCGGGCTATTTTTTATGGCGGTTATGGCGGGTTTTTTGGCGGGTAAGGTGGAAAAATGTGCCATTATTGACGGATTTTCAAAGCCCTTTGGCGGATAGGATAGGAGCCATCATGCGCTTTCCAGCCGCCCGGCCTCCCACGCTTCCACGTCATCCAGCCGCCAGCGCGCGCAACCGGGGGACAGTTTCACCGGCTCGGGAAATTTGACGGCTGGATCACGCGCCCATCGCCAAATTGTGACACGCGAGACGTTGAATCGCTCGCCAAGTTGTCGGTCTGAAAAATACATGGTGCTCGCATCCTTGTGTTGTTGAAACGGATGCACGCCAATTTGATCAGATCGCGACGGACTGCAAAAGAAAGGAGGTCCGGTAAAATCGCCGATTATTTAGGACTCCATTGTCCGCCTGAAATTCATACCCAAACTCATCCTATTTACGGACGCCTCCACGCGTTTCCATTCCTCAATGTGCTCGTGGAATTTTGATCGACTGATGCCCAGTCGATCGATGATTTCAGCAGTGACGGCCTCGCCCTTTTCGCCTGCCTCTGTTCGATTCAGATATTCTGCAACCGACCGCCGTATGTCGTCTGTCGGTATTTTCGATTTCGAGGGGCGTCCGCGAGCGCGATTGAATTCGCCGCTCACATAATCCGCAAGCAGTTCGCGTTCACCGCGCCCGATCGGTGCATCGGATCGCAAGATTGCAACGAGCGATTTAACATTCCCATCGGCGGCGGCATGAACGGCATTTGCGAATTCTATATCGAACGAATGTGTCATTTTCCGCTCCGTAGGAACGCCAGCCAAGCCGCCATCATCGCCCGACGCTTTTCCATCATGTCGCCTCGACGATATGCAGCCTCGACCTTGTTTCCGATTGTGTGAGCCAATGCGATTTCTGCCATTTCAGGCGGGTAGTCCGTTCGCTCCGCTGCCCAGTCGCGAAACGTGGATCGCAGCCCGTGCGGCACAGCGGCCCTTCCATTACGTGAATCAAGCCATTTACCCTCATCATCCGATGCCATTCGACGCATCACCGCACTAATGGACATATCGGACAGCATCCCGCCGCGCGCCGCTGCAAAGACATATTCACTGCTCGCAAATCGCGGCATCGACTTGATTAATGTGACGGCCTCATCTGTGAGCGGGACGCGGTGCTCTTTCCCCGCTTTCATGCGGCTGGCAGGGACGGTCCACAACTTTGCATCCAGATCAAATTCCGTCCATGTCGCGCCGCGCACTTCACCGGATCGCGCCGCAGTCATCGCCACAAATTCCAATGCTCGCGCCGCCGTTCCTTCGCGTTGCGCTAATGCAGCAAACCAGTCGGATGCTTCTTTCAGCGCAAGCGCGGGGTGATTGTCCTTTTTTGCAACCTTGCTCGGCTTTGGTAGCGTCTCCGATAGGTTGCCACGCCAGCGCGCCGGATTGTCGCCTTCGCGATGACCTTTCACTGTCGCCCACGCCAGCACGTTTTCAATACGTGCGCGCAGCTTAGTGGCTGTCTCGTTTTTAGTGGTCCAAATTGGCTCTAGAACGCGCACGATGTCATGCACATCAATGTCACCGACAAGCATTTGACCGATGACAGGGTTTGCATAGCCGTCCAATGTCGCCCGCCATTGCTTGCGATATTTTTCTGTCCGAAATTCCGCGCCCTTCGTTTCAAGATAGCGCTCCACTGCATCGGCAAACGTCAAACCGCGCTGCTGCTGGGCAATCAATGCCGCCCGCGCTTGCTTGCGTTGTTCAACAGGATCGATTCCGGCGCGAATCTCGGCTTTCATCGCGCGGGCAGATTCGCGAGCATCGGCAAGGGTTACATCCCCGTATCCACCTAATCCGATCTCGCGGCGCTTTCCGCCTATCAGCGTTCGCAGCAGCCATG
The DNA here is from genome assembly GCA_002842935.1 of Alphaproteobacteria bacterium HGW-Alphaproteobacteria-13. GTDB lineage: Bacteria > Pseudomonadota > Alphaproteobacteria > Sphingomonadales > Sphingomonadaceae > Sphingopyxis. The sequence goes on from PHEM01000015.1 coordinate 15,437, forward strand.
AGCGACCACCGTTCGGCGTGATTTGAAGCATCAGGCCAGATACGCCGCCAACAGCATGAACGGCGTTGCCTGCTCCGCCCGGATGCTTCAATCTGCTAACAGCCAGCGCGCCTAATTCTGTCGCAATCTTTGGTATTTCGTTCCCATCATCTTACCCGCCAAAAATGGTGACACTGATTGAATCGAATTGCAATAGATCGCTTCGTTATTCATAATCAACATGTTGATTTAATGTGTATAATTGTTTTTCAGCGCAACGGCTTGCAACACGCTAAAGGCCGCTGCCCGGGGAGCCATTTCCACCTTCATCGTCGATTTCGGAAAATGGCGCGGGTCTGGCGCTAGAACATAAATTGTTCCGTCGCGATGCGCTCGTCGAGACCCTGGTCGGGATCGAACAGCAAGGTCAGCGGGCGGCTGCGGTCGGTGGTGACGTGAACGGTCTTGACGTCGCGGATTTCGCGCTGGTCGGCGACGGCGCTGACGGGGCGTTTTGCAGCCTCGCGGACGTTGAAGCGGATGCTGCTCGATTCGGGCAGGATCGCGCCGCGCCAGCGGCGCGGGCGGAAGGGGCTGATCGGCGTCAGCGCCAGCATTTCCGATTCGAGCGGCAGGATCGGCCCATTCGCGGACAGATTATAGGCCGTCGACCCCGCGGGCGTCGCGACCAGCACGCCGTCGCAGGCCAGTTTCTCCAGCATCGTGCGGTCGTTGATCACCACTTCCAGCTTGGCCGCCTGGCGCGTCTCGCGCAGCAGGGAAATCTCGTTGATCGCGGGCAGGATATGGCGCTCGCCGCTCAGCGTGACGATGTCGCCGCACAGCGGATGGATCAGGAAGGGGCGCGCGGCGGCGAGGCGGTCGATCAGGCCGCCGACGCGAAACTCGTTCATCAGAAAGCCGACCGTGCCGCGATTCATGCCGAACACCGGCAGGCTGCGCCGCTGGTCGAGCAACTGGTGCAGCATGTGCAGCAGAAAGCCGTCGCCGCCCAGCGCGATCAGCATGTCGGCCTCCGCCAGATCGACGAAGTCATAGAGCGGACGCAATTCCGCCTCCGCTTCCTGTCCGGCGGGCGCGTTCGATGCGACGAGCGCGATCTTGGGTTGCATGTCGGTTTCCTTGGGTTCGGCGCGTGCGGTTCGGTCAGCCGCCCGTCGCGCTCATATGGCGCGCGACGGCCGGTCGCGATCGCTTCTGGATGACAAAGTCGTGCGCGCGCGGCTTGCGGTCCAGCGCGGCGTCGATCAGCTCGTCGACAGGACCCTCGCCGCCGCCGCGCAGCGCGGCGCGCAGGTCGACATGATCGTCGCGGCCCAGGCACATATAGATGCGCCCTTCGACGGTCAGGCGGATGCGGTTGCAGCTCGCGCAGAAATTGTCGCTGAGCGGCGTGATGAGACCCAGCGTCACGGGGCTGTCCTCGATCCCGAAATAGCGCGCGGGACCGCCGGTGCGGCGCTCGACGGGAAAGATCGCCCGCTCCGCGCGCAGCGGCGCGATGAACCGGTGCAGCGGGATATAATGGGCGCTGCGGTCGCCCTCGACATCGCCGAGCGGCATGGTCTCGATCAACGTCAGGTCGCAGCCGCGCGCCGCGCACCAGTCGAGCATCGGCAACAGTTGATCCTCGTTCAGCCCGGCGAGCGCGACCATGTTGATCTTGACGGACAGGCCCGCGGCCTGCGCCGCGGCGATGCCGTCCAGCGCGGTCCTCACGTCTCCGACGCGCGTGATATGGCGGAACGCGGCGGGTTCCAGCGTGTCGAGGCTGACGTTGACGCGGCGCACGCCCGCCGCCGACAGCATCGGGGCATGATCGGCGAGGCGCATCGCGTTGGTGGTCAGCGTCAGTTCGTCGAGTCCCCGGCCGATCAGGGCGCCGATCCGCATCGCCAGCGCATCGATGCCGCGCCGCACCAGCGGTTCGCCGCCCGTCAGGCGGATGCGGCGGACGCCGCGCGCGACGAAGCGTTCGGCCAGATCGCCCATCTCCTCGATGCTCAGCACCGCCGACCGGGGCAGGAAGCTCATCTTTTCGGCCATGCAATAGCGGCAGCGAAGGTCGCAGCGGTCCGTGACCGACAGGCGCAGATAGTCGATCCGGCGGCCGTGGCCGTCGGTCATCGCTGCGCCGTTATGGGACGGGACGGAACTCATCCTGCCGATTGTGAGGCAAAAGAGATGCAAAAGAAAGCAGCTTGGCAACCAAAGCCTGTTATTGGGACCGCGATGAATCGGACAATCGACATGAATGCTGCCGCGATTCGCCACCTGAAGGACATGCGCACGCGGCACGATGCCGATGTGGGCGTGGTGCTGGTGCAGGTCGATCAACTGGCGCGAATCAACCACAGCGCCGGGACCGAGGCAGGCGACGCGCTGCTGGAAGAAGTGGCGCGGCGGCTGAAGGCGTTCGCGGAGGACGAGTTTCCGCACGGCTCGCTGGTCGCGCGCCTCGACGGCCCGCGCTTCCTGATCGTGCCCGCCGTGCCGCTGACGCTGGCGGCGCTGCTGGTGCAGGAACGCGCGCTGCATGTCGCGCTGGCCGAACCGATGGTCGGCGATCCGCACGGACGGCTGGCGCTTCGCGTCGCGTCGGGGCTGGTCACGCGCGAAGAGCCTGTCGCGGCGCAGCTTCGCGCGGCGATCGACCAATTGTCGCGCCCGGCGTCGGCGCGCGACGGGGCGATGGTCAAGGCGGCGCTGTCGCGCGGCGAAGTCGCGATATTCTATCAGCCGCAATATGACGTCGCGAGCGGAGAAATGGCGGGCGTCGAGGCGCTGCTGCGCTGGCGGCATCCCGAACTGGGCCTGCTGGGCGCGGGGCCGCTGGTCACGGCGGCGCGCGCGGCGCGGCTGGAGTGCGAACTGACCGAACATGCCCACCGCGTCGCGCTGGCCGAGATCGCGGCCTGGCCGAAGGCGCTGGCGAAACTGCGCGTGTCGCTGAACATCACGGCGGCGGACCTTGCCGATGCGGACTTCGCCGACCGATTTGCAACGATGGTCCGGCAGGCGCATGTCGATCCCGACCGGCTGACGCTGGAGTTGACCGAACAGGCGATGCTGAGCGACCCGGCGAGCGCCGCGGCGCAGCTTTCGCAATTGCGCGCGCTGGGCTGCGCGATCGCGATCGACGATTTCGGCACGGGTTATTCCAGCCTGTCGCTGCTCGCGCGGCTGCCGATCGATTATCTGAAGATCGACAGCGGCTTCACGCGCACGCTGGACGGCAGCGACCGCGACCGCATCGTCGTGCGCGCGATCGTCGATCTGGCCCGCGCGCTGGGCCTGCTTGTGGTGGCGGAAGGGATCGAGAATGCGCCGCAGCTCGACCGGCTGCGCGAAATCGGCGTCGCCACATGGCAGGGCTTCCTGAAATCGGGTCCCGTGCCGGGCGATGAACTGGCAGGGCTGATGCGTAGCTGAGCGGAACCACTCCGTCAGGCGCAAGAAACCACCGGTCCGGCGTCCGCGCCGATTGACGGGACCGGGACCAGCCCACATGCGGTCGAAAGATCAGCGAAAGGCGCCGATTCCCGGCGCCCGACGCTCCTTTCCAGCTATCCAAAGGCGCCGCCTTCCGCATGAACATCCTCAACCGGCTCGCTTCGTCCAGCGCGCACGACATTGCGATCGACCTCGGGACCGTGAACACCGTCATCCATGTTCGCGGCAAGGGCATCGTCCTCAACGAACCGTCGTTCATCGCGCTGGAGACGCGCGGCG